>SVUD01000006.1 GCA_015063445.1 Oscillospiraceae bacterium | reverse complement strand
CCTTGAAGTGCGTCAGGATGCAAAGCAAAGAACCGTGATCAACAAAATAGATATCCATACCAATAATCTCGAAATGCGCGTTTTCATAATATGTCTCCTTTGTCTTATCTCAATATCATACCGCCGGGCTTGTGATAAAAGTCGTAATGGCTATTCCTTATAATCGAAAAGAACAGCCATTACGGTATAAGCACTTTTACTTCTTCATTCCGTCGTAAATCTCGGTGAATTGCTTAACGCAGGACGCAAAGTCCTCGATAGCTCCGTTTACAACAGCAGGGTCAGTCATATCTATTCCAGCAACGAGAAGGCTTTCAAGGGGAGATTTTGAGCCGCCGCATTTAAGGAAGTCTATATACTGATTTACATACGCCGCGCCCTCTGTCTCTATTCTCTTTACGATTGCGGTAGCCGCGGAAATACAGGTTGCGTACTTATATACGTAGAAGCAGGTATAGAAATGAGGTATTCTCATCCATTCGTAAGATATCTGCTTGTCACACGCAACGTCGGGACCAAAGTATTTCTTTACAAGCTTATAGTATTTCTTGTTGAGAAGCTCCGCTGTGAGAGGCTCACCCTTTTCTGAAAGGGCGTGAATATCACGCTCGAATTCCGCAAACATCGTCTGACGGAAGAGAGTTCCCTTGTAGGTATCCATAAGCTCGTTGAGGATATAAAGCTTTTCCTCGTCGCTCTTGCACTCTCTGAGCTTTCTATGCGCAAGAAGAAGCTCGTTAACGGTGGAAGCAACCTCGGCTACGAATATGGTATACTGAGCGTTGTACGGCTCGTTGTACTTATTCGAGAAATAGCTGTGCATAGAGTGTCCCGCCTCGTGAGCAAGAGTGGAAACGTTATCAAACGTTCCGTTGTAGTTAAGAAGTATATACGGCTCGGTTCCGGGACAGCCGGAGCTGAACGCTCCGCCCCGCTTTCCCTTAGTGGGATAAACGTCTACCCAGCCAAGCTCGGTGAGTCCGGCTTTGAGAGCGTTGTGGTATTCTTCTCCGTAAATTTCGGTCGTTTTAAGAACTTCGTCAACCGCTTCCTCATACGAATACTGCTTATTATAGGAGCCGATAAGTGGCGCGTATACGTCGTACATATGGAATTTATCAACTCCGAGAACACGGCGCTTAAGCTCATAGTAATCGTAAAGAGCGGGAAGTCCCTCTCGAACAGACTTTATAAGATTGTTGTAAATTACGGGCGTTACCTCGTCGTCGAAGGTTGATGAGGTTATAGAATCCTTGTAGCCTCTTACCTTAGCGAGAGTGCAGCGCTCCTTGACTCTGCTGCTGAGCATGGTCGCATAGGTGTTTCCAAACTGCTCATAGGTCTTATAAAGCGTTCTGAAGGCAGCCTGACGTACACGGCGGTCGGAGCTCATAAGGTGCATAATATAGGTAGAATCGGTAAGCTCTACTCTCTTTCCCTCGGCGTTGGTTATCTTACCGTATCTCAAATCGGAATTAGAGAAAATGCTGCGTATATCACTGTGGCTTCCGAGGCAGTCCTGCATTTTGGACATAAGAACCTCGCACTCGTCGGAAAGAGTATGAGGCTTATATCTCATATTCTTATCTACCATACGGCGATAAGATGCGAGAGACGGATATTCTTCGAACCACTTATCAACGGTTTCATTATCAAGCTTAAGCATATATGGAGATACGAACCAGCTCGCTTCTCCTGCCGATACCGCAAGATTACGCACTCTCGCGTTAAGCGACTGAGCGTGGTTGTCCGACGTGTCAACCGAAAAACCTAACGATGCGTACTGCCAGAGCCTTTCTATAATAGCGTCGATATCGGTCGATGCCTTGAGGGTATTATAGAAGCCCTCAGCGGATGAGCACATAGTTTTTTCGTGCTTTGAAAAATCGGAAATCATTTTTTCACATTTTTTATAATCGTCAAAAAACGCCTCCTCATCCTTGTAGATAACAGAGAGATCCCATTTGTATTTTTGGTCTACGTCTTTTCTTTCAAGTGCCATTTTGTAAACTTTCCTTTTCTTTTTCCTTTTATTCGTACAGAGGATACTTCTTGCAAAGAGCCGCAACGCGTTCTCTCGCCTCATCGGATTTGTTTTCAAAATCCTTAAGAGTTATTGAAATTATACGCCCTACCTCAACAACGTCCTCCTCGGTAAAGCCTCTTGTGGTAACGGCTGCCGTTCCGAGCCTTATACCGCTTGTGACAAACGGCTTCTGCGTATCAAACGGAATAGCGTTCTTGTTGCAGGTTATGCCTACCTCGTCAAGAAGATGCTCGGCTTCCTTTCCCGTGTTTACCTTCATACCGGTAAGGTCCACGAGCATAAGATGGTTATCCGTTCCACCGGAAACAAGCTTGAAGCCCTCTTCAAGAAGCGTATCCGCCAAAGCTCTTGTGTTTCTTATTATTCTATCGGCGTAAGCCTTGAATTCCGGCTTAAGAGCTTCTCCAAAGCATACCGCCTTTGCGGCTATCGTATGCATGAGAGGTCCGCCCTGAGTACCGGGGAATATAGCCTTATTTATCATTTTTGCTATCTCTTCATCGTTCGAGAGAATAAGTCCGCCTCTCGGACCGCGAAGAGTTTTATGTGTTGTGGTCGTGGTAACGTGCGCATAAGGCACGGGCGAGGGATGAACGCCTGCGGCAACGAGTCCCGCAATATGAGCCATATCCACCATAAGATATGCTCCTACCTCATTTGCTATATCGGCAAATTTCTTAAAATCGATAATTCTCGGATAAGCCGACGCGCCTGCAAGTATGAGTTTGGGCTTGCATTCGAGCGCGAGTCTTCTGACCTCGTCATAATCGATAGTACCCGTCGCTTCGGACACTCCGTAAGGAACGATATTCCAATATTTACCCGACATATTAACGGGTGAGCCGTGGCTTAAGTGTCCACCGTGCGCAAGATTCATCGAAAGAACCGTATCACCCGGGGTGAGAAGCGCAAAGAATACAGCCATATTTGCCTGAGCGCCCGAATGAGGCTGAACATTTGCGTACGCCGCGCCAAAAAGCTTTTTCGCTCTCTCGATGGCTATACTTTCAACTACGTCTACATGCTCGCATCCACCGTAATAGCGCTTGCCGGGGTAACCCTCGGCATATTTATTCGTAAGCGTTGTTCCGTTCGCATCCATTACTGTTTCAGAAACAAAGTTTTCCGAGGCGATAAGCTCGATTTTATTACGCTGTCTTTTTGTTTCGTCCATCACCGCAGAATATATCTCCGGATCGTTTGCCTTTAAAAATTCAAATTCCCTCATTTTGTTAGACCTCCTACGAATCTATCAGTTTTCTCCAAGTGGCTGTGGAGGAAGGGTATAATCCTTCTTTCCGCACCATATACATACCTTATTTTCATATTTGTGGCTCGTAAACTTTTCTGTAGGTCTCGTTTCTACAATACCGCAATTCGAGCATTCTCTATGCTCTTCTCCTGCCGCCTGACAGGTAGCGGTGTTTCCGTGCCATTCATCGAACGTATGATTTTCACAAGCTGTTCCGCACACGGTACATACCCCCTCTTCATAATTATGCCTTATGGGAAGCTCTTCAAAAGTAGTATAATCGCATCTCGAGCAGGTAACGTACGCATCGTATCCCGTCTCGGTACAATTCGGATCTTTAGCCTCGTGGCTTATTTCATCGTGTCCGAGAGCCTGGATAACAGCCTCCTCGGTAACGCCGCAGCCGCCGCATTTTCTTGTTTTCTTTCCCTCTGTTTCACATTCAGGCTCGGTTACGGTAGTCCATTCTCCAAAGCTATGCTCGTGAGCGCCCTGATTCGTGTTGTTATCATCGTCGTTGTTCTTGTTTTTATCCTTACAGGATGCCAAAAGAGTCAATGCGCATACAAGCGACGTCGCTGTGAGTAAATACTTAATAAATCCGTGTTTTTTCATAATATTCTCCTTGTGTTTTAATTTATCACTTGGGGTTACAGCAGCCGGCTCTCGTATATCCGTCTGCCTCGAGGTCTTCTATATTACCTATATAATACCATTTGTTTTTCTCGGAAATAGCGTTTGCGTTATGACAGTCGGGCGTATGTATCTTTTTGCTCGTTTTTGACATATTAACGATGTAATCGCACTCGGGAACTGCCTCGTCCTCGGGATTTTCCGCTTCAGAGGCTCCCGTTGAATAGTCAAGTATAACCTTTGGCTGAACATTGTAAAGGAAAACGTTAAAGCAGATACCTTCGCCGCCATCCTCTACCGAATAAGCCTCGAGAAGCACTCCCGACGCAAGAAGATTATCTCCCTCAAAAATTGGGGTCGCTCGGTACATTACGTGGTTAGAGGTTTCCTTTATATATGCGGCTACCATATTCTCAAACGGAATCATAGCCTCGTTCATATATCTCGTTCCGGTAATAAGATTTTCCTTTGTATTAGCCTCGCCCGTAAGCTGCCACGCGATAAGATGGCATCTGTTATAAAGAGCGTCGGAGCCAATGAAGCTATACTGCGCCTGTATCCATCCCGTAGGCTTATAGGTTGGATCCTTTCTCGCCTCGGTTGGCATGAGGTCCTTGCCTATACACGCCATAACGACCGTGCATCTTTCAAGGAAATCAAACGCTCCGTAGGTTTCGTAGGATTCGGTTACCTTATCGGCATCGGTGAAGAACGGTACGTTTCCGTTAACGGTTACGTATTCCGAGCCGGAATACGCGGGAACCTTCGAATAATCGAAGCTTTCCATTTTACCGATATCTGTAATACCGCCGGTGGGATCTTCCTCTCCGCAAAGAGTACATTTTCCGCTCGAATAACTGTGGTCATTCGTTTTCTCTATGGGCTTCGAGTCTCTGAAGCCGCAGGTACAAACCCTCGCAAGCTCTCCCTCTTCGGCGCAGGTGGCAGGCTTCGTAGTTATCCAATCCGTGAATAAATGCTCGTGCTGAGGCGGCGTTTGCCCGTCGCCTTTTCCTTCCGTATCGTTTGTGCCGCCGTCAAGTCCCGAATTGTCGGAATTTGCCGTATCGTCTCCTTTACCAAGAAACGGAAGCGAATCACACGACGCAAGGCTGATAACAACAGACAGCGCAAGCACCAATAAAAGAACTAATTTCAAAAGTCCGTTTTTCATTTTTCCTCCCAATATATTCATCGTCCTTTGATTTATTTGCAGAAGTTCTCGATATAACTGTCAATAGCGTTATCGATGATTTTAACGGCAGCTTCTCTGCCGCTTACCTCGTTGACCGCCGTCTCCTTATGCTCGAGGTTTTTATAAACGGTGAAGAAATGCCTCATTTCCTCAAAGATATGCATAGGCAGGTCGTCTATGCTCGAATAGTTATTGTAGTTTGGATCACTGTAAGGAATAGCGATGATTTTTTCATCGTTTCTTCCGTTGTCTATCATGGAGATAACTCCTATAGGATATGCTCGCACAAGCGACATAGGCTCAAGAGGCTCGGAGCACAGCAAAAGCACATCAAGGGGATCTCCGTCATCTCCATACGTCCTCGGAATAAATCCGTAATTAGCGGGATAGTGGGTAGACGTGTGCAAAATTCTATCAAGAATTATATACCCTGTTTCTTTATCAAGCTCGTATTTTTTCTTACTTCCCTTAGAGATTTCTACGACGCAGATAAAATCGTTCGGTGTTATTCTTTTAGGTGAAATATCATGCCAGATATTAGACATATTTACTTCCTCCTTCTTCATATACGTCTATAATACACTATTTAAAAATATTTTTCAAGTATTAATACAAAATATTTACACAATATTTTAATATTTTGCCCTTTTGCAGCGACATTTTACATTTCTCTCAAAACGCCGCAAAGGCAATTTCTTATCTTGCGTGATGCCGTACCGTCGCCAAAAGCCAATGACGGCACGGAATTTTTTTCATAGTATTCACTATTGTTAAGAAGCAAATGAGCTTCTTTTAAAATAGCATCAACATCGCTGCCAACAAGCTTAACGCCCTCATTTGATAACAATTCTTTACGTTCTGTGCATTTTCTCGTTATTAAAAGAGGCTTTCCGAGATATGCCGCCTCCTCTTGTATACCTCCGGAATCGGTGATGATAAACTTGCATTTCGAAAGCAACACATGAAATTCATCCACCAAAAGAGGCGGAATTATTTTAACCTTACCGTTACCTTCAAAAATTTCATTTGCCAATGATAAAATCCTTTCGTTTTTGTGTATGGGATATATCACTCTGACGTTTTCTCTTTCCGAAAGCTCCTTTACTGCCAAAAAAACGTTTTTCATATCCTCTCCGAAGCTCTCTCTTCTATGCGCCGTGAATATAACAAAGTCGCCCTCGGGTACTAAACCGCTGCGGGATTTTTTCGCAAGATTTTTGACAAGAGCATCAATTACGGTATTACCCGTGACAAAAATCGACTCTTTTTTTATGCCCTCTCTTATAAGATTTTCCATGTTCATTTCCGTTGGCGCAAAGTGATAGGACGCCATTTTTGAAATTGCGCATCTATAAACCTCCTCAGGATAAGGATTGTATTTATCGAACGTTCTGAGTCCCGCCTCCACGTGACCTATTGGAATTTTTCTGTAAAATGCCGCAAGTGAGGCGGCGAAGGCTGTGACCGTATCACCGTGCACCAAAATAAAATCGGGCAAAAGCTCTTCTGAAATTCTTACCACGCCATTCAAAATTTCCGTAGTAAGATACGAGAGCGTTTGCCCTTTTTTCATCAGTGAAAGATCATAATCAACCTTCACGTTTTCAATTTTCAGCACGTCGTCAAGCATAGTCTTATGCTGACCTGTGGAAAGCACTCTTAAATCAATGCTTTTCTCTTTTTTAAGCTCCTTGATAAGTGGACACATCTTGATAGCCTCGGGACGAGTCCCGAAAATCAAAAGTACCCTCTTCAAACTATATCAGCGTTCATAAGGCGCAAAAGCGACTTGAAATTGTATGGAAAAACTCCGATTCCGTCATAGAATCTCGGCGCCGCTCCGCCCGTGTAGTCTATTCTGAGCTCCCATTTAGTAGGCTCGTTGAGAGTGCAGCCATACTGCTCGGGGGTGTAGTTATCCTTCCACTCGCCTATATGAAGCGAGCGTATAGTTTCTTTCGCCGCCGCGGAGTCTATTTTCTTAACTAAAGCCTCCGAGCCAAGATGAAGCTCCGTAAGCTCGGCGTCATCACCGTTAAAGGTCAGCTCGTATTTATCCTGCAGATATCTGCCGACCGTAAGAGTTACGCAGGATATATCATCCACCATAGAATCGAAAATCAAGGAAGCCTTCTCTTCCTCGGTAAGCTCCGCTGCCTCTCCCGTAATCTCCGAAAGATAAGAGGTTGCAGCTTCAAAATAGTCTCTGCATACGTCAACCACACCTCTTTCTAACGGATAGGAACGGTTATCATATTCGTTTGCGGGAGATTCGAGCTTATTCTTTGCTTTGGCGATCTCACGCCTTATTTTGACTATTTCTTCTAAAATAATTTCCTTGTCTTTCCCGTCAAGATACATTTGCCGATAATTGTCTACACTGATATACATGTCAATACTCCTAAAATCCCCGTAGGGTGAATAAGCGAAGTTATACGCTTATTACATATATATTGTAGCACTTACAATTTAATTTGTAAATATTGTAAAATGCCGATTTTTTTAGTCATTTTGCACAAAAATGCGATTTTAACGACAAAAAATACCATATTTTTCAATAATCTAAAAAGCTATTAGCATTTTTTCACAGGTATTCCGGATGCTTTTCACTCACTCTCATTGAATAGCGAGCGCTTTTTTTGCAATAATAAAATTATCACGGCGCGCCAAAGCGCGCAAGTAGAATGAAAGGAAGATAGTATGGTTTTAACAAGCAAGGAAACAGATTTACTCAAGGATATGAAAGATCAGGAGGAGCTTTGCATAGAAAAGTACGGAAGATATGCCGAGGCTGCAAAATGCCCCGAGCTTAAAACACTCCTTAACTCTATCGCGGACACAGAGCGTGAGCATCTCAAGACGATAAACGAGATGATGACGGGAAAAGAGCCCGCATCTCCCCCCTCACTCAGCGCCAACAACAGCGAGTGTAAGGCTTGCGCAAGCGTTTACTCGAACGAAGAAAACAAAAAATGCGACAAATATCTTCTTTCCGACCTTCTTTCCACGGAAAAGCACGTTTCTTCACTTTATAATACGAGCGTGTTTGAATTCAAATCTCCGGCGGCGAGAAAAATGCTCTCTCATATTCAAGCCGAGGAGCAGCAGCACGGCGAGATGATCTATGCGTTTATGAATTGCAATAATATGTATTCGTAAAGCCAAATCAATATAACACGCACGTAATTTGATTTATATGTCGAATGTCGACAACTTTAAAGCGAGGTACGGCCAACCATACCTCGCCTCTTTTTTTGTTTTAGCTTAAGATAAAAAACGTATTTCTTTTTATATTCAACTACCGTTTTTAGGTTTAAGTATAATTACAAATGATGCACTGCTTTAATACATTGTTTTCAGACTTGGAATACTATTCTTTGCCCCAAACCACTATATTCCCCTCAGCATCGTAGTGCCAATAATTGCCCTCTGTACCGGGTTTGCTTTCGCTGTAGTAATAACGTGTTGCTGACCCAAGCTTTGAATTAGTATAATATTTATATACTTTACTCCAGGACTCGCTTGTTCCACCGTAGTAAACCGTTTTGATACTCGAACAATTACAAAATGCATCCTTACCCATGTATGTAACACTTGCGGGAATTTTAACAGTTAAAAGAGATGAACAGCCGTTGAATGCATAACTACTGATTGCAGTAACTCCTTCCGGAATTTTAATGTCAGTAAGAGAAGTGCACCAATGAAATGCCCAACTACCAATCGATGTTACGCTATCAGGTATTTCAATACTTTGAAGAGACGTACAACCAGCAAATGCTTCTTTACCAATTGAGGTTACACCTTCATAAAGTTGAACATTTGTAAGAGAACTGCAACTACTAAACGCATATTCTCCAATTGAAGTCACACTCTTAGGTATTTCGATGCTTTCAAGCGAACCACACTTATAAAACGCATAACTGGCAATCCAAGTCACACCATTTGGAATAACAATATTTTTGATAGAAGTACAATGATTAAATGCATCTCCAATTGTATTTACGCTTTCCGGAATTTCAACATCAATGAGCGAAGTGCAACCATAAAAAGCCTTGCTACGAATGTTAGTAACTCCTTCTGGGATTATTATAGTTACAAGTGCAGTACAATCTCTAAATGTTTCTATATCAATCGTTGTGACATTTTTAGGAATTTCTATGCTTGTGAGCGACGTACAACCATAGAATGCCTCTGAACTGATTTCGGCTACACTATCCGGTATTCTTATATTTTCGAGTGATGCACAACCGTAAAATGCGGACCAGCCAATTGATGTTATTCCTTCAGGAATTTCAATATGTATTAGCGAGGCACAATTTTGAAACGCTCCGGAATAAAGTTTGTCACAATCAGTAACAGTAATTTTTTTGAGTGAAGAAGGTATAAAATATTCAACACCCCTTGTAACACTAGAACATTTTTGCAATGTAGCGATACTTCCCGTATACTTTTCAATACCAAAAATATATCCAAAGGTATTCGATTCATTTTCAGGTGATGTATACTTATTTCCCCCCACAAATGGAACGGTAATGGTCTCTAAAGATGAGCAACCACTAAACGTAGAGAATCCAATATATGTAACACTTTTGGGAATTGTTACGCTTGTAAGAGAAGTACAACCATAAAAAGCTTGCCTACCGATTGATGTTACCCCCTCGGGAATTTCTATGTTTGTTAGTGACATACAATTCTGAAATGAATAGGAATCAATTAAAGTTACACTATTCGGAATTCCTATATATGTTAGCGATGTGCAACCTGAAAATGCCGAGTCTACAATTGATGTTACTCCTTCGGGAATTTCAATACTCACAATGGAAGTACAACCACTAAATGCATAGCCGATGGAAGTTATCTCATTGGACATTTCAATTTTTTCCACCAGAACTCCATTCAAGTACAAATCAGCACCACAATTCATTGGATTGGAAGAAGCAGTACCAAAAGCAATTGAACACCACTTTGAAACATCTGTTATGCATACCTTTTTTATCGATGTACAATAAGAGAATGCACCTCTTCCTATATAGGTAATACTACTAGGAATTTCTACGCTCGTAAGCAATGTACAATTATTAAATGCATAATCGCCAATCGCAGTTACAGGAGAGCCTTGATAGGTTTCAGGCACTGTTACGACACTATCCTTCCAGGTTCCTATGCCGCTTACATAATAGGTAGCTCCGCTGTCGTTTGTTGCAAAATCAAGAGCACCTGTATCTACCTTTTCCTTATACTTTGCTGTATACGTGCGATTTGAATTGACTATAACTGTTTGAGTTTTGTCTGTGCCGACGAGCGCTCCGTTGTCATCCTCCCAATTTGTAAAGGTAAAGCCCTCACGCTCCTCCGCTACAAGAGTAAGCTCCGTTCCTGCGCAAAATACACCACTAATTCTTCCGTCTGTAAGCTTACCATCTACAACCGTTATCTCATATTCTTTTTTAAAGATATCAGTAGCAAGATTATCTGTGCAATATCCAAAGTAGATTTGCGCCTTTGTTCCATATTCAAGCATTGCACGAAGCATTTCTCGGAAATCGGAATTTGTACTTCCCTCAACGCCATAAATTAAGCCGAGACGATTGGATGCATAGTCAACTATGCTATACGATTTAACGTTACTGTAGTAATATACTCCGTCTTCGATAACGTAAGCACGAGCGTAAACAACTTTCGTCATCTGCTTTGCAGTAAGATTTTGATATGAAAAAGTATAGTACTTCTCTCCGTCTATCATCTGGTATCCAATAGGTGCTGCTGCAGAAGATTCTGTTCCTTTTTCATAACTTTCTCTGCTTTCCGTCCAGAAAAGCATACCAATGGATGATTCGAGAGTTTCGTCGCCCTCAAACTTAACGGCATATTTGATGTACACATTATCTTCGAACGATAAATTCATTCTTTCGATGCTAACCTTGGGCTCGGACTCACTTGCCGATGCTGAAAAGCAGTACGCACAGAGAATAAGAGATACTGCCAAAACAATAAATAAAATTGATGTTATTTTCCTGTTCATTTTTTCATTCCTTTCAAGCACTTTAAATTTTACATTTCAATCCACTCGCCGTCGTTATTTCCCGGATCAAGAGGAATTCCAGACGTTTGAATAATATCCTTTACGTCAAGGTAAACTATCTCGCTTAACGGCGTTTCGTAAACGAGTTTCATTGTAACGCCTCCTTTCAAAAAAAACAAAATTTGCGTATAAACGACCATATCTACCAAGATATTAGTATATTCACATTATATACGAAATTGATTGGTTTGTCAACTCGTTTTTACTAATTTTATGGTATCATATTAAAAATAATAAGAAGAACGGAGACAAAATATGGTCAATCGAATTAAGGATTTGCGCGAGGATAGAGATCTCAGACAAAGTGATCTTGCCAAGGAAACAAATATTGATCAGCGTACTATTTCCAATTACGAGACCGGCAAAACTCTTCCCGACGCCTATGCACTTGTACGCCTTGCTGATTTTTTTGGTGTTTCTATAGATTATCTGCTCTGCCGTACAGATACGGATTTTTTCTCCGAAGAAAAAAGAAATGCGGCTATTGACCGCATTATAAATGAGCTTAATCAACTCAAAAAATATTAACTTGAAATCTTAACATAAAAACACAGAGGTATTGTAAATTTACAATACCTCTGCTTTGTTTTGCGCAATTCGCTTTAGCAAATGGATATATACTAATATTTTTACTACTTATACTTATAGTAAAGCATACAGTGGCAGAAGCCCTCGAACTCGGGATCGGCTATCTGCTCCTTGAATTCATCGCACATGCATTTGTACTTCTCTTCCTTGCCGAAGCGGCAAGGACAGTATCCGTCCTTTTCCTCAAGTCCTTTTTTAACAAGCTCGACTATTTCTTTATCGGGATTTAATATTATTTTCGGCTTATTTTTCATATTGTATCACCTCTTCAATTTAGTTTATGTAACAAAATGCTATTTATTGTTTGCATTTTCGTAGAATTTAAGATTCCTTTCAACCGTTTTTTTACCTCGCCAAGCGAAAGCGCGCTCGGAAAAGCTTTCGTCATCCATTCTGTTAAGCTCTTTAAGAGTAAGCTTCTCTATCCTCTTTTCGCGGAAGAATTCGATAGGCGTTAATTTCGGCTCTTTATTGTGCGGACATATACTTTGACAGATATCACACCCCCATACCGTGCCGAATTTTAACATAAGCCTTATCTCTTCTTCGCTAAGCTCACCCTTTTTCTGCGTGATGGCAGACAGGCACTCGGCAGATTCGCCTCTCAGTATTCCCGTAGGGCAGGCTTTTTTGCAGAGTCCGCAGTTATTGCATTTTAACACGGGTACTGGTTTTGAGGCTCCTAAGGCTTCGCTTGGAACGTCTGTTATAACGTCGGCTATAAACACGTACGAGCCGTATTTTTCATTTATGATAAGTCCGTTTTCTCCGAGAATTCCCAAGCCCGATATAAGAGCCGCGCCACGCTCGTCTATGGGCGAGTGGTCACCAAATCCTTTAGAAATGCTGCCGGGATACAGCTCGCAGATAAGGGAGCAAAGCTTTGAAGTGATATCCTTTATTATCAAGTGATAATCGCGCGATGCCGCATATCGTGATAAATTCTCCGTCTCCCCCGAATAATAGGGCAGGAGAAAAATTACAATGCTTTTTGCATCCACTCCGGCTCTTTCACGCAGCCGGGGGTTGATTTCAACGGCGTCCTTATAATCGAGCACCGAATAGTATTCAATTTTCTCTTTCTCGAAAAATTCTCTGATTTCGGAACGCACGCCATCTACTCCTTCACCTTTTGGATATATAAATATTATATACGTTTCGCGCGCAAAATTCAAGCCTTTTATTGACTTTTCGGAGAAGTTGTGGTATTATACTTTTGTCAATAATTGTTTTGGAGGAAAATTATGTTTAATCTCAACGAAGGATTATGGTTCTATATCGTTAAAAACAACAGTCTTACCGAGTGGAAATACATTCTCCTTACCGTTTCGTTCGCATTTATAGCGATGGCGGCGGGATATCTTTTAGGCTCGATTAATTCCGCTATAGTAATTTCAAAGGTGCTCTACAAGGACGATATCCGCAAGTACGGAAGCGGAAACGCAGGTCTTACCAATATGCTCAGAACCTACGGCAAAAAGGCTGCGGGTCTCACGCTTCTCGGTGATATTCTCAAAACCGCGCTCGCTATAGTTATCGGCTCTATACTCGGCGGCTTTGGGTACCTCGGCGGTATCAGTCTCGGTACTTACGCTTGCGATCTCCCCCTCAATTATATGGCCGGCTTCTTTGCGGTTATAGGCCATATTCTTCCAATTTATTACGGATTTAAAGGCGGTAAGGGCGTTCTTTGCACATCAACTATGGCTCTTATTCTCACACCTATAGAATTCTCAATACTTCTTCTCGTATTTATTCTCATAGTATGGTGGTCTAAATACGTTTCTCTCGGCTCCGTTACGGTTGCGGTTCTCTACCCCATTATCGTTTCGGGACACATCAAGGTCATATTCAACGGCACGGATATCAAGCAAAACGGCGTTATGGCGCTTATCACAATAGTTCTTGCGATAATTATCGTATACTGCCACAGAGGAAACCTCCAGAGAATCTCAGACGGAACAGAAAGAAAGCTTTCCTTCAAGTCTAAGAAAAACGGTACGGAAAGCAAGTAATATGACGGACTTTATAGAAATTGTCACTCTCGCATACAAAACCGAGACGCTGAAGAAAATAATTTTCTCACGCCCTATGGGTGACTTCCCCGAAAAAATTTCCGCGCGTCTTTGCGCTCATAGGGGACAAAAGCTTCTCGCGGCTGAGCTTTCGCTCTCGGGTAACACCGTCTCTCAGAAAAATTTAAGGGAGGGTGAGATTGAAGAATTTCTTCGTGAAAATATCAAAAAATACAATCAGGTCAACCTCATAACCTCGCTCGGAGAAGCGGAGTATAAGAGAGGTAAAAAGGGTGATGTCGTGCTTGGCGGAGATAAGCTTAAAAGAAAGCTTTCCAACGATGGCTCATCAAAAAAATTCGAGATAGCCATCGAGTCGCTTGAGAGAGAAAAAAACAGAATACTCAAGGGCGACGAGCCATTCCTCATCTCGCTTGGAATAAGCGACAAGAGCGGCAGAGTTCACGACAAGCGTCAGGCAAAATTCAGACAGATAAACAAATTTTTGGAATATTTTGACGAGGTTTATCCCGAGCTTGACAGTGAAAAAGAACTCATTATATATGATTTATGCTGTGGGAAAAGTTACCTAAGTTTTGCAGTTTATCACTTTTTAACCGTAATAAAGCAAAGAAAAGTTTACATTCTCGGCATAGATTTAAAAAAGGACGTTATGGAATTCTGTAACTCCAAAGCAAGAGAGCTTGGTTTTGACGGTATGAGATTTATAACCGATGATATTACAAATACCCCTAATGACACAGCTCCCGATATGGTTATTTCTCTGCACGCGTGCGACGTCGCGACAGATATAGTTCTCGATACTGCCGCAAGGCTTGGCGCAAGAGTCATTCTTTCCACGCCCTGCTGCCACAGAGAGCTTTCAACGAAAATCAACTCTCCCGAGCTTAGCTTCGTTACAAGGTATCCGAAGCTTAAGAGAAGTCTTTGCGATTCCCTTACCGACGCATTGCGCTTGGCAAGGCTCGAGGTCTTCGGCTACGAGGTCAACGCAACCGAGCTTGTAGACCCCGATGATACCCCCAAAAATACGCTTATCAGAGCGATTAAGCGCGAAGGCAGAAAAGGCTCTGCCGAGGAATACAACAGACTGCTTGAATTTCTTCTCGGCGATGCGGCAGATGATTATATCGGCAAAATTTGAAAGGCTTATTTATGAAGGAACATTTCAGAGCGCAAAGCGCTGAGGAAACCGAAAAAATCGGTTCGTATCTCGCACAGACACTTCACGGTAAAGGTATAAAAAGGGCGTTTGTTGCGCTTTTTGGCGAAATGGGCGTTGGCAAGACCGCCTTCTCCCGAGGCTTCGCATCCTATTTCGATATTCGCTCGGTAAAAAGCCCGACCTATACTGTTCTCAACGAATACAGAGGTAAGGTTAAAATACACCACTTCGATTTTTACAGGATAACCGACGGAGACGATCTTTATTCAATCGGATACGACGACGTTATCGAGGACGATGGCTATTGCCTCTCGGAATGGTCGGAAAACATTCTCGATTTTATCCCCGAAAATTCGGTCAAGGTGACTATCTCACGCGTGTCCGCGAAAGCAGGCGAAGAGGAAAATCTGCGTGATATTGAAATTGATTACAACGGCATATAAGGACGGAAATAATGTTAATATTAGCTTTTGACAGCACGGCAAAGGCGGCAAGCGTTGCGGTTACGGACTCGGAGAAGCTTCTGGCTCTTTACACGATCGACAACGGACTCACTCAAAGCGAGCTGCTTCTTCCAATGGCTGAAAATATTTTAAAGTCGCTGAAGCTCACCTTCTCCGACATTGAGCTTCTCGCCTCATCGGTAGGTCCCGGCTCGTTCACAGGCGTTCGTATCGGGACTGCTCTCGTAAAGGGTATAGCCTTCGGCAAATCAATTCCTACGGCAAACGTTTCAACTCTCGAGGCTCTTGCCGAAAATCTTTCGGGACTCGAGGGCATCATAGTTCCCACTATGGACGCAAGACGTTCGCAGCTTTATACGGCAATTTTTGAGTACAAGGGCGGCGAGATGCTTCGTCATACCGAGGATATGGCAATTTCGACCGACGAGCTTGCCGAAAGGCTTAAGGAGTTCGAGGGACGAAAAATATACGTTGTCGGCGACGGATATGCCGTCGCAAAGAAAAATCTTGCGGCTTCGGGTATTGAGCTTTGCGAAACACCGGTTTTACTCCGCGATGAAAACGCATACTCCGTAGCTAAAATAGCGCTGAGGCTTCACAATGAGGGAAAAACCGTAAGCGACCTTCAGCATCTGCCTACATATTTAAGAGTACCTCAGGCAGAGCGTGAAAGACTCGAAAGACTAAAAAACGAAAAAAACTGATGGGAGACATAAAAATGAAAAAAATCTTTATCGGCGCAGACAGCGCCGGATTTGCTCTTAAGGAGGAATTAAAGAATTATCTTTTAGGTAAGGGCTTCGATGTTACGGATCTCGGAACGGATTCCGATGCTTCCTGCCATTACCCTGTTTTCGCTAAGGCGGTTTGCGAAAGCGTTCAGAAAAATCTCGATTCGAGCTACGGTATTCTCGTTTGCGGAACGGGCGTTGGAATGAGCATGTGCGCCAATAAGCACAAGGGCATCAGAGCCGCTCTTTGCTCGGATACCTACTCCGCCAAGATGACAAGACAGCACAACGACGCAAACGTTCTTTGCATGGGCGCAAGAGTTATAGGCTCCTGCCTCGCTATTGATATTCTCGACAGCTTCCTTGAAAATGAATTTGAGGGCGGACGCCACGCGATTCGCGTTGATATGATGATGGATATCGAAAAGTGAT
Source organism: Oscillospiraceae bacterium (assembly GCA_015063445.1). The sequence goes on along the minus strand of SVUD01000006.1, from coordinate 42,352 downwards.
GTTTTCGGTAAGATAAAAACAAAAAAATACAAGAAATAGCGGAAAATATAGGGTTCGTACTTTGATATGTACCATATTTTTCGCTATTTTTCATTTTTTCCAAGTAGCATTTCCGGACGTAAAATGATACAATGATAGTGTGTAAGGGTAACAGACGAAAACGAAAGGAGGGTTACGCCTTTGGACGTTCTTAAGATAAGTAACACAAAAGTTAAAATAATGCTTTCCGAGGACGATATAAAGAAATACGCGCTTGACATTGCCGAAGTTGATTACAACGATACGAAAACTCGGGGTAAGGTTTGGAAAATACTTGATTTTATAAAGAAAAATCACGGCTTTAATTTTGATGGCTCTAAGCTCCTTATACAGTTTTATCCCTCTCGCGACGGCGGAGCCGAGCTTTTCGTCACCAAGCTTTCAAGTCTTTCAAAGGGAAACGAAAGATTTATGTCAAAAAGCGAAAACGTCACTATGCTTGACAGCAAGAGAACGATGTATAACTTCGTAAGCTTCACCGATCTCATTCAAGCGAGCAAAATTATAAACGGAGCAAAAAGCATAAAGGAAAGCGAGCTTTTTTACAGTGACTCCGAGGGGTACTATCTCGAGATAACCGAGCGCGGCGCAACGAGACTCGGACAGATATGCGAATTTGCGATTCTCTTAGAATTTGCCACCAGAACTCCCGATGAAAGAATCCCATACATAACCGAGCATTGCAAGAAGTTAACCGACGGCGAAGCGGTCGAGCAGCTTTCGAGACTTTAAACGTCGCAAACGTATGTCAGGATAAGCGTTTGCGGTCCGAACGACACGTTTGATAATAACAAAAACGCAGTTAACGTAATATTGATATGCCGACTCGCACGTTTTACCGTGTTCGCGCTATTTTCAATACGCTAACTGCGCTTTTATATAATTTATCCGTACGCCTCTTAGCCATTTAGGATACTTTGCGTACTGTCTCTGTATTATTTTCCGTACTTTGCGGTTACGTACTCGTCGATCGCCTTTGCGGCAACCTTGCCCGCGCCCATAGCGGAAATTACGGTTGCTGCTCCGGTCACGGCGTCGCCACCCGCAAATACTCCCTCGCGTGAGGTCTGCATAGTTTTCTCTTCTACAACTATGCCGCCGCGACGGTTAACGTCAAGCCCCTCGGTAGTTGATTTTATGAGAGGATTGGGAGACGTGCCTATCGACATAATTACGGTATCAAGGTCTATGACAAACTCGCTGTCCTTTATCGGAACAGGGCTTCTTCTTCCTCTCTCATCGGGTTCGCCAAGCTCCATTTTTATGCATTTCATACCCGTGACAAAGCCGTTTTTCACATCGCGCTTATCCAGGGGATTTTCATAGCCGATAATCTCGGTAGGATTGGTGAGGAGCATAAACTCAATGCCCTCCTCCATCGCGTGCTCAACCTCCTCGCGTCTTGCGGGAAGCTCATTGAGAGAACGTCTGTATACGATATACGTTTTTTCGGCTCCGAGTCTGACTGCGGTTCTCGCGGCGTCCATAGCGACGTTTCCTCCGCCGACTACGGCAACTCTTCCGCCCTTCATTACGGGCGTTGCAGAATCATTGCGGTATGCCTTCATAAGATTGCTTCTGGTCAAAAATTCGTTTGCGGAATAAACGCCCTTAAGCGACTCTCCGGGAATACCCATAAAGTTTGGAAGTCCCGCTCCCGTACCGATAAATACAGCCTTGTATCCCATATCGAAAAGCTCGTCAACGGTCAGAGTTTTACCGATTATAACGTTAGTCATAAACTCGACTCCGAGAGCTTTGAGATTTTCAACCTCACGCTTTACTATGTTCTTCGGAAGTCTGAATTCGGGAATACCGTAGGAAAGAACGCCACCTTCCGTATGTAAAGCCTCAAATACGGTTACCTCGTATCCAAGCTTCGCAAGGTCTCCCGAGGCAGAAAGTCCCGCGGGACCTGAGCCGATAACGGCAACCTTATGACCGTTTGAAAGAATCTTTGGCTTTTCGGTTTTCTGAGCGTTGTGAAGGTCTGCGACAAACCTTTCGAGTCTGCCTATCGCTACAGGCTCGGTTTTTATGCCTCTGACACATTTTGATTCGCACTGGGTTTCCTGGGGACAAACTCTTCCGCAAACCGCAGGAAGACTTGAGGATTTTGCTATAACCTCATAGGCGCCGTTAAAATCCCCTTTTTTTATTTTTGAGATAAAATCGGGAATAGCAACGTTTACGGGACAGCCGGAAACACAGGGCATATTTTTACAGTTAAGGCATCTCAGAGCTTCGTTAAGCGCAAGCTCCTCCGTATACCCCTCGGCAACCTCGAAAAAGTCACGGCTTCTTTCGTCAGCGGCGCGCGTAGGCATAGGCTGACGGGGCATTTTCATATCTATCCTGTTCGACATCAGCACTTCTCCTTTTTCATAAGATTGCAGGTTTCTTCATAAGAATGGCGCTCAAAATCACGGTACATAGACGCTCTTGACATCGCCTCGTCAAAATCGACCTCGTATCCGTTGAAATCGGGACCGTCAACGCAGGCGAACTTAATTACCTTCTCACCTCCGCGGTTAAGGGTAAGGCGGCATCCGCCGCACATTCCCGTTCCATCTATCATAACCGGGTTCATTGAAACAACGCAGGGGATATCCCACGGCTTAACCGCAGATACCACAAACTTCATCATAATGAGAGGTCCGATTGTTATAACCTTATCGAATTTTCTTCCGGCGCCGAGCATTTCCGTAAGGGGAACACAGACGTTACCCTCTCTTCCGTAGCTTCCGTCATCGGTCATAACTATAAGCTCATCGGAGGCAGCCTTGAATTCATCCTCGAGAATAACAAGCTCCTTTGAACGAAAGCCTATTACCGACGTAACCTTGCAGCCCATAGCGCGAAGCTTTTTCGCTATCGGAAGCGCTATCGCGCATCCGACGCCTCCGCCGACTACACACACATCCTTAAGTCCCTCGGTATCAGTGGGTACTCCGAGAGGCCCCGCGAAATCCGAAAGATAATCGCCTTTTTTCTTTAATCCAAGCTTATAGGTCGTAGCTCCGACTATCTGGAATATGACCTTTACTGTTCCCTTTTCTCTGTCGTAATCTGCAATAGTGAGCGGTATGCGCTCTCCGTCCTCATCGGTTCTGAGAATTATGAACTGCCCGGGCTCCGCTTTTTTTGCTACAAGCGGAGCTTCTACCTCTATCATAACGACAGTTGAATTCAATTCTTTACGGTCTGCTATTCTGTACATATGCGTTCCTTTGCGTTTTTTGACAAAATCCGTTCAAAGATGACGAATTCACAAAAAATTTACATTTTATTTCTATTAATTATTTTTGTATAAAAGTATATCACACTTCTCTCGCAAATTCAAGTACCGCAACGCAAAACATTTGTTTTTTCAGCGTTTTTTTATTGCTTATTGTCAAATCTTTTCACTTTTTAAGTAGGTAAAAGGCGTTTTTTTCATTTTTTTGTCCATATTCACTTGACATTAAATAATTATAATGTTATAATATTTTATAATATAATATGCGAAGTTATGTTCTTTTGAGGAGGAATCAACAATGAACGAAAATAAACTTTTACTGTCCGGGGTTTGCCCATACTGCCCTGCGATACTTGACTACGCAGAGGATTCAAGGGCCGTTGTCTGCCATTCGTGCGGAAACGTTGTCCCTACCAGAATATTAAGACCGCTTGACTTTGCCAAGCGTGAAAACGAGCAGATAGAAAACGACAAAAGAATTGCAGACGGCGTAACCTCCTCCGGCGCCGGTGTTATATATTTCGATAATTTCTGCGAAAGCTATGATTGGAGAGAATTCGCGCTCCATTCAAATCTTTCAATCTCAACGCTTGATTCTATAGCAGAAGCTTGTAAGATCAAGTTCTCCGCAGATCCCATTACGTATTATCTCGCCTTCAGATGCAGAGCGATTCCCGTTCTTAAAAAGATCGATGGACTTGACGTTCTCGAGGTTGAGATCATAGATAACTACAAGAGCGACGATATTTCGGATCTTTTCGAATACGTTGACCTCTATTCCTCAATTACCAAGGTTATCGAAAGCAAGCGTGACGGTATCATTACCGAGCTTAAGAGAGATATCAAGCTTGCGAAGAGATTCGGAATAGATCCATTCCTTCTCGCAGACCTTGAACGTACTCTCGAAATGTTCATTGAAAAAACAGGCGAGGTTAAAGCTACCTCGAATATAGAGGAGATCCCCGGATACGCAAAGGCCAAGGCTCTCAAGGATGCCAAGCTTGCCGAGGATATACGCAAAAAAGGTATCGACGCGGAAAAGACTTACGTAAAGGGCATGAAGCTTCTTGAAGCGGGCAGAGTTGACAACGCTCTTCATCTCTTCGGCGCCATATACGGATACAAGGATACCGAAAAGCTCATTAACGACAACTCGACGATATTCAAGTTCAACGATGAGCTTGCGGAGCTTGCGGGCAGATATTACGTTGTAAAACGTATCTCCTCCCCCGTTTTTGAGCCGTCAAATCCCGTTCCCGTAACAGAGGGCTCTTACGCATTCTACGAGATAAGAGACAATGTTCCCTCTCCAGTACCTACTCTCAATGCGGTTACGGATATTATTCACAGCTTCGGTACGAAGATATTCTATTTGAGAAACAACGTCAGCATCTGCTGCTATGATACCATAAGTCCCGATTACAACGCAAACGTCAAGATTCTTGACGAAGCGCCCTCCGGTGATTACGTTATCAGACATCCGCAGCCTATCTATTATTCATCCGACAAGACGAAATTCTTCATTCGTAAGAAGCTGCGCGAGACCACTACGGTCAAGAGAGGCTGCTTTGGCTTTGGAAGAAAGAAGTTCAGAAAGAAGGAAGCAGAAAACAGAGGAAATAACTATTCCGTTCTCCTTGTGGATATGGACAACGCTACCTCTAAGGTAATCATTCCCGAGATAGTTGACATTATGGATTACTATAATGACAAGATATTCTACACGGCTCTTGATAAGTATAGCTACAAGCCGGTCTTCCGCGTTTACGATATTGAAACCGGTACGACCACAGAGATACTTAACTCGGACTACTATATTCACTCTGTAACCAACGGTAAGATAATTTACTCGCAGAGAATCTACAGTGAAAACAATATGGATCTTTACTCGATCGATATTGATACCAAGGAATCAAAGCTTATTGACTCCAACGTAAGAAGCCATTACGCAACACGTGGAAACCGTGTGTTCTACATTGTTGGAAGCCGTGACGACAAGCGCCTTTATTCCGCTAATCTTGACGGAAGCGATAAGCGTGAGATCATGGAAAAGCCCGGAAGAATATGCACCTTTACATCAGGCTGGCTTTACTACGTAAACGGCGAGGGTATAAACGCATGCCTTATGAAAGTAAGCACCGACGGAACGAAGAATACGCTCGTTGCTTCAAGATTCGCAAAGCTTGTTAAGGTTCTTAACGGATACATCTATTACATAGCCACTAACGGTGATCTTAAGGTTGTTCGCTCCGACGGAACGAATGACGTTCGTATCGCTCCCGCAATCGACGATCTTTCGAGAATAATCATCGACAACGAAAAGGTTTATTACCTCAAGAATGACGATTTTGGAAACGTCAAAGGAAACGGTGATACGGTTGGTTACTCTCTCTACTCTACCGACCTCTACGGAAAGAACTTGCATAAGATTTCTCACGACGTAGCGGCTATGGCGGAATACAACGACAGATACATCTACATCTGCAAGAAGCGCGGCGCTAAGTATGAGATTACTACGCCCATCAACAGAAAGATCAGCACTACCGAGGTTCAGCCCACCTCTCTTACGTACTACGAGGCTTACGACAGACAGACAGGACAGTCTACGGAGATAGTTCGTCTTGGCGCACCTACTACGCATTACGTTTCTTATAAGAGATCCTGGTGGCCCTTCAGCAAGTACGTTTCTAAGGAAACCGCTGTTAACGAGATTGACAGAGTATCCGATATTTATCCTAATATCCGTGAAAACGTTGCCGAGGTCGGCATGATAGAAAAGGAATTTATTCTTGCCGAGGAAAAACGTCTTGCTGACATTCAAAAGGCTAAGGAAGAAAAGAAAAAGGCGAAGATCGAAAAGCGCAAGGCGAAGATCGATAAGAAGCTCAACAAGAAGGCTGAGCGTGATGCTAAGCGCCTTAAGATACACGAGGATATGAATTCCGAGCTTGACGACTTCAACAGTTATCACGACGAGCAGGAAGATGAACGCAGAAAGCAATACGACGAAGAAATAGAGAGGCTCGAAAAAGAAGAGCTTGAGCTTGAAAAGAAGAGTAACAGATAATTGCTTCGCTGATTTTCTTTAAAGTTTGACGAGCTTTTATTTCTAAGTTGTACGCTGAAGTAAAACAAATAATATACACTTTAAGGGCTGTCGTATTTCGGCAGCCCTTATTTGAAAGCAAAGGTACAAAATGAATAACATATATAATAATATTGAAGATATTATCGGCAATACCCCATTACTAAAAGCCGATAAGCTAAAGCTTGAGCTTGGACTTTCAGCCGACATTTACGCAAAGCTCGAATACTTCAATCCTACAGGCAGCGCCAAGGACAGAGCGGCTCTTGGAATGATCATTTCGGCAGAACGCCAAGGACTTCTCAAAAAAGGTGGCACTATAATTGAGCCAACCTCAGGAAATACGGGTATCGCTCTTGCGGCTATAGCTGCCTCGAGAGGTTATCGCGCTATTATAGTTATGCCCTCCTCTATGTCACGCGAAAGACAGCTTTTTATTAAGGCTTACGGCGCGGAGGTCGTTCTTACGGAGGCTGCGCTTGGTATGATAGGCGCAATCAAACGAGCGGACGAGCTTCACAAAGAAATAGAAAACTCGTTTATTCCCTCTCAATTTGACAATATTGCAAACAAAAATGCGCATTTCGATACCACAGGTCCGGAAATTTACAATTCTCTTGATGGAAACGTTGACGTTTTTATAGCGGCTGTAGGCACAGGAGGAACGATTTCCGGCGTTGGCGAATATTTAAAGAGCAAGAATGGAAACACGAGAATCATAGCCGTAGAGCCGAAAGAATCCCCCCTTCTTTCGGGAGGCTCGGCAGCGCCTCATAAGATACAGGGAATAGGCGCAAACTTCATTCCCGACCTTCTTAACAGAGAAATTTACGACGAGGTTATAACGGTTTCCGCAGACGAGGCTTATGAGACCGTGAGAATGGCTTCGAGAATTTTGGGGCTCGGTATAGGTATTTCCTCCGGCGCCGCGCTTTCAGCCGCCATAAGCGTCGCAAGGCGTGCCGATATGAAGGGAAAAAGCATAGCAGTTCTCCTGCCGGACGGTATTGACAGATATCTCAGCACCGATATTTTTGACTAAAACAAAGGACTCTAAAACATGGGACTTGCATACGAATTTGAAAAGGAAAAGCTTATTATAGGCTTTATATACAGCGACGGTGAGACCTACGAAAAGGCGCTTAAAATTATGGTGGATAAATTCGGACCTTATGATTTCGCTACCGAAGAATTCTCCTTTACAAAGGAATTTTCAAGCTACTACGACGGTGAGCTTGGCGGCGAGGCTAAGAGACGGATTTTAAGCTTCGAGCGACTTGTAGCTCCCGAAAATCAAGCCGATATCAAAACCTTCACCAATTCGGTCGAGACGGATTTCAGCATCGACGGAAACAGAAAAATAAATCTTGATCCCGGCTTTTTGAGTCACGGCAGGCTTCTTCTCGCAACCACGAAAAAGACAGGCTTCCGCATTCCCTTGAAGGACGGAATTTATACCGAGCTTACGCTCTTTTACGCAAGAGGAGCGTGGCAAAAGCTTCCCTGGACATACAGAGATTATCAGTCAGAGAGAGTGCAAAGCTTTCTTACTGAGGTAAGAAGAAAATATCTCGCTCAGCGAAAAGCGGAAGAAAATTTATAAGCTTTAAATAAAGAAAAATCCAAGACTATGCTGCTATCTAACAGCTTTAGTCTTGGATTTTTTGGCTTTATTATATTTTCAAGGCGTTTCCGCTATCAGCTGCTGCTTAATCGACTATAGCCTCATCAATCGGCTTACCGTCCATATCGGGCATATCGAGGTCAAAAATCTTTGCTACGGTTGCAGCCATATCAAGAGTCGAACGGCGACCTATCTTAATTCCTTTTTTAAAATCGGGACCGTACATTATCATACAGGGCTGAGGACCTTTATCGGGATGATAGCCGTGCGCGCCTCTTCCCGTTCTATAATCGCTGAGGTCGTACGAGGTATAATATGAGCCCGAAACTCTGCCGCCAAAGGCGGTATATCCGTCGCTTTCGAGCACAAATTCAAAATCTCCCGAAAGACGCTCCTCCTCAGCCGCCTCCTCCTTGGTATAGATACGCTCAAAGCCGTACATTCCCGTTTTTGCGTATTCCTTAAACGTATTGTATATCGTTTCTTTGATTTCGGGGTTATCCTTATCGCAAATAAATATCTGTGCCGAGCCTCCGACAGCCTTGATATAAGCCTTAGCGTTCTTTGCCTTCGTGCCGCTTTCATCAACATCAAGAAGTCCCATATCGCGAAGAAGGATATTGGGATGACACCAACGCTTGACGTCCATTTGACCGTGGTCCGAGGTCAGAATTATATCGGTATTTTCAAAATCTCCGTTTTCCTTTACAGCTCTTACTATCTTCTCTATCCAATAGTAAGTGTAATCAAGCTGCTCGGTAACGTAATCGTTGAATATTCCTTTTGAATGGCGCAGACTGTCTATTCCCGCGGGATGAACCACGAGAAGATCCGGTTTATACTTAAGAAGGATATCTCTTGCCGCGGAGAATACAAACTCATCCGCATAAGGATGCTTACGCTGATGTCCTTCTATATAATAAAGATTCGGCTTTACTATATTCTCGATAACCTCGTCTGAGGTTCCCATACGGGAGAGCGCATCGCAAAGCGGATCATCGTCACTCTGCGACCAATATTCAGGGATATTGTAATCTATATTCGCATCGTTACCGAGGACGGGCCAGAATACGTTTGCCGTCTTTAATCCCTTCTCCTTAAATGCGTCAATCAGTGTTTTTACCTTAATATGCTCACGCTCCCACGTCCACCTTGAATCATTAAGAGCATCAAGCTCGTTATTGTGCACACCGGTTTTATCAGGGTATGCGCCCGTTATCATTGCGGCGTGGCAGCAATACGTTATAGACGGATATACAGTCCTTAAGCTCTCAACAAAGCTACCGTTTTCTATGATCTCCCTGATGCATGGCTTTGTTTTTAAATATTCTATATCCTCACGCACAAGCGCATCGTTTGATATTATTATAAGTTTTCTGTTCATAAAAGTTCTCCTTTTCCATCGTAAATATTTTATAGCATCAGGACTTATTTGTCAAGTCGATTCAAAAAAGAAAAACAAAAAATCAAATACAATCCGCAAATATACAAAAAAGAGTGCGGCTCGCAGGTTGCCGCACTCTCGATTTTTATTTTAGAAGATAGAAAATTACTTAATTTCAACTTCTGCGCCTGCAGCCTTGAGCTGTTCAGCGATCTTGTCAGCATCTTCCTTAGAAACTGCTTCCTTGATGGTCTTGGGAGCGGACTCAACGAGGTCCTTAGCATCCTTAAGACCAAGGCCGGTGATCTCACGAGCAACCTTAATAACTGCGAGCTTGTTAGCGCCTGCAGACTTAAGAACTACGTCAAACTCGGTCTTCTCCTCAACGGGAGCTGCTGCTGCAGCACCGGGAGCTGCTGCTACTGCTACGGGAGCTGCGGATACGCCGAACTCCTCCTCAAGAGCCTTAACGAGATCAGCGAGTTCAAGAATTGTAAGACCCTTTACAAGTTCAAGGATCTGAGTAGACTTTTCATTCATTTTAGTTTCCTCCAAATATTTTAACAAATTTTAATCAATAATTATTAACTTGCAGATAAATTAAGCTTCTGCGGGAGCCTCGGCGCCTTCGCCGTTTTCTTTGTCGATCTTGCCCTGAAGAACGTATGCAAATCCGTAAAGAGAGGACATAAGACTGCCCATCATCTTTGCAATGAGAACTTCCTTAGAAGGAGTTGCTGCAAGGGATTCAACGCCCGCCTGATCAAGAATACCGCCATCTACGAAACCAGCCTTGATTTCGAAGCAATCGATCTTATCTGCGAATTCCTTCATAATCTTTGCGGGAGCGATAGGATCGTCCTGGCTGATTGCAATAGCAGTCATTCCATTAAGGTACTGCTTCATATCACCGTAACCTGCGATATCGCAAGCCTTGCCGGTGAGAGTGTTCTTCATAACAGTGTACTCAACGCCTGCCTTACGGAGAGCGTTACGGAGCTCTGTGTCTTCTGCTACCTTAATGCCTTCGTACTTCACAAGAACGCCGGCCTTAGCTGTCTGAAGCTTAGCGGCAAGTGATTCTACGACTTGTTTCTTTTCTTCAAGAATCTTATTGCTTGGCATTATTCTACCTCCATAAAATTTAAAACAAAAAATCCCTTCCGACAAATGCGCACAGCAATGGCCGAGAAAGGACAACCAAATATCATATTAAAATATTGTTGCTCACCTCGGCAGGATAGCTTTCGCTTTTACCGGAACCTGCTGTCTTAGGATACCTATGGTATTATACCAAAAGAATTTTCGTTTGTCAATAGGTTTTACAAAAATTTTTGAAAATTTTGTGCAATTCTTACATAAAGGTGAAAATAGGTCTGACGCAAAGAAAAACGGCAAAGCATTTTCACCTCTTAAGAGAGCCTTTACCGTTTTCTTTTTTAGAATTTGTTTTTCTTTTCCTTTAATATTCTATATATACTTCTGTATGACTCGAGTCTTGTGGGGGCGATAAGTCCATTTTCGGCGGCTCTCGCTACCGCGCAATCACTCGATCCCTCACCGACGTGAGCGCAATCGGCATAAGTGCAGCCGACGGCATATTTACTGATATCCGAAAAGGTAAGGGGCAAATCCTCTACGTCGAAGAAATCAAATCTCGCAAAATCAACGAGGGAAAATCCCGGGGTATCCGCAAGGAATCCTTTATTCTCGCCATCGCCTATATCGAATATTTCAACGTGGCGGGTAGTATGTCTTCCTCTCTCTATTTTTCTTGAAATCTCCGAGGTCATAAGATTAAGCTCGGGGAAAATAGCGTTCATAAGCGTTGATTTACCGACGCCCGACGCTCCCGCGAAGGCAGCGGTTTTTCCGTCCCTGAGATTTTCTCTTATGTATTCCGAAATCCCCTCTATTCCCTCTCCGTTCTCGGATGAGGTCACGAAGGTATCGATTCCTACATTATTATATATTGAGGCATACTCCTCTGCTATATCACCGTCAAGGTCTTTTTTAGTTACGACCACAACCGGCTTTATTCCGTTATGCTCGGCAATTGCGATAAGCTTATCAACTACCTCTAAGACGGGGGCGGGCTTCTTTGCCGCAAACACCATAAAAAGATAGTCAAGATTTGCCATCGGAGGTCTTATCAACGAGTTTTTTCTCGCCTCAATATCGGAAATGATTATACCGTCCGGCGTGGTGTCGTCTATTGATATCGAAACGTTATCACCTATAAAAAGCTTCTCCTCGTCCTTATGCAGAACCCCTTTCGCGCGACAGGTATATACGCATATTTCTCCGTCATTTTCTATGACTCTGACGTTATAAAGTCCGCCGAGTCCCTTTATGACTTTACCTTTTTTCTCGGTTATCAATGTAATTCCTCTTTTTTGTTAGAATGAAATCGTTCTTATTCTTCGGAGCTCTTCCGCATTGCCGATCTTCTCAGCTGACCGCATGCGGCGTTTACATCCGCTCCGAGCTTACGCCTGAGAGTTGCAACTATTCCAAAAGACGAAAGCCTTTCGGAGAATACCTTTATTGACTCGGCGCTGCCCTTTTTAAAGCCTGTTTCCTTAACCTCGTTTACACGTATAAGATTTACGTGTATAGGCGCACCGGTTCCCTTAAACGCGCTCTTTAAGAGCAGTCCAAGCTCCTCGGCATCGGCAACGCTATCGTTTTTACCCGCTATAAGAGTATACTCAAAGGATATTCTTCTTCCGCATTTTTTGTAGTAGCTCACGCAAGCGGAAAGAAGCTCTCCTATCTTCCATTTGTTATTGACGGGCATTATTTCGGAACGCTTTTTATCGTTTGACGCGTGAAGCGATATCGAAAGCGTGAGGGGAAAATCCTCCTCGGCAAGTTTTAAAATACCCGGAACAACTCCGCAGGTGGAGAGCGATATATGTCTGTAGCCTATGTTAAGTCCGCCCTCAGCGTTTACAAGCTTCAAAAACTTTATAACGTTATCATAGTTATCGAGGGGCTCACCTATTCCCATCATTACTATATTGGATATACGCTCGCCGCTATCCTTTTCCGCCGCTATAACCTGACCGAGCAGCTCGGAAGGAAGAAGGTCACGCACTCTGCCGCCAATGGTTGACGCGCAGAATTTACATCCCATACGACAGCCAACCTGACTCGATATACAGATAGTGTTACCGTGGTTATATTTCATTAAAACGCTTTCGATACAAGAGCCGTCGTAGAGCTTGAATAGATATTTTACAGTTCCGTCAATCTTCGATACGAGCTTTTCCTCTATCCGAGGCAGCGTATCAAGACACGACTCGGCAAGCTTTTCGCGAAGAGCCTTTGAAAGATTGGTCATTTCATCTATAGAGGCTCCCTTACTTATCCAGGCAAAGACCTGCTCGGCTCTGAACTTCGGCTCGCCTATAGCTTTGAAATACTCGCAAAGCTCGGCCTTGGTCATTGATGCTATATCAATTTTTTCAGTCATTGTTTTTCCTCAATTTTGCTATGTAAAATCCGTCCGTTCCATTTTTATGCGGCAGAAGGGTTATGCGCCCGCTCGAAAAATCAATTTCCTCTATTTCCGCTCCCTCATAAGAAAACTCGGGGTGAAGAGCTATAAATTTATCGGTAACGCATTCATTTTCCATAGGATTTATAGTGCAGGTCGAATACACTATAATTCCGCCGCGCTTAAGATAACGGGAGCTTTTCTCAAGTATCTCATACTGAAGCGGCGGAAGATCCCGAAGAGAGTCAACGTCCTTATATCTGAGGTCGGGCTTTTTTGCAAAAACGCCAAGTCCGGAGCAAGGCACGTCACATATGACTCTATCGAAGGACTCAAAGATGCTCTCGTCGGGCAAGGTTGCGTCACGAACACCCAATGAAACATTTTCAAGTCCGAGCCTCGCCGCTCCGTCATTTATAAGAGAGATTTTGCTCTCGTGAATATCAAAGGCTTGTACACGTCCCAGCCTTCCCGTCTTTATTGCCGCCGCAAACGCCTTACCTCCCGGCGCTGAGCATACGTCAATTACGTTCTGTCCCGGCTTTACGTCAAGAGCCGCTGCCGCAATCCTTGACGACTCGTCCTGAACGAAGAACTCGCCCTCGGAAAATCCAGGCAGCTCTTTTGGAGAAACACTCTTTTCGAATACTATTCCGTTATCTGTATAAGGAGATTTCTTTGCTCCGAAAGACTCGAGCTTTTTAATAAGCTCTTCTCTCGAAATTTTCCGCTCGTTTACCGTAACAGAAATTCCAACTTCCTTTGACATAGCGGATATAAGAGCCTCGCATTCCTCTTCTCCTACGATTTCCATAAACAGCTTCACGGTAGCGATAGGCAAGGAATAATATACCGAAAGATATCTTGCGAGGTTTTTCTCACGTTTAGGATAAGGGAGAGAGTCTTTATTTCGAATAGCAGTCCTCAGAACTGCGTTGACAAAGCCTGCCTCACCCTTATGGCGCGCAAGCTTTACGCTCTCGTTTACCGCCGCGTAATCGGGAATACTCTTCATATCAAGTATCTGGCAAAGCCCTATGCGTATTATGTCCCTGACGAATGGATCGACTTCGCTTATCTGCCTTTTTGAAAACGCGGATATGAAGTAATCGTAGGTTATCTTCTTTTCCACCGCAGTATATAGAAGGGCGGTAAGAGATGCTTTTTCTTCCTTTGTAAGTCCGCGAGCCTTTGGTGACGAGAGAAGAAGATTTACGTATCTGCCCTCTTCCTCGTAGCTGCGCAGAAGCTCAAATGCGATTTTTCTGATATTTGTACTCATTTGTTTACATTTTACTGATTATATACTATCAATTCAAGTATTTTGGTTATCTTCTATCGTTTCTGTTACCGAATATAACCACAAGACGAATGAGCTGAACTATGGAAGCGAATGTAGCCGCTACGTAGGTAAGCGCGGCAGCGGTCAATACCGCTCTTGCGGCGTGGAGCTCATCGTTTGAATAGTATCCCGATTCCCTTAAAGCAGTCATAGCTCTCCTCGAAGCGTTAAACTCGCAAGGAAGAGTGACAAGCTGGAAAAGGGTTGTAACCGCAAAAAGTCCAATACCGAAAAGAAGGACATAATATCCGTATTCGAAGCCGTAAGCAACAGCTGTCATAAGTATTCCGAGCATAATAAATACCCAGGAAAGCTTTGACGCAAAATTCGTCACGGGTACAAGCTTCGAGCGTAATTTAATGGGAAAATATCCGACTGCGTGCTGAACCGCATGGCCTGCCTCGTGAGCCGCTACGCCTATTGCCGCGGCGGAGGTTGAGGCATACGTCGTATCCGAAAGAGCCAACGTGTTGCTTCTCGGGTCAAAGTGGTCCGTAAGGTTTCCTCTGACTCTTCCTATACCGACGTTATATATTCCCTCGCGAGAAAGTATCATTCTCGCAATATCGGTAGCATTTCTGCCGGCTCTTGTGTAATAAGTGGAATATTTCCTATAGGTTGTCGATATCTTCATCTGCGCATAAAGCGAAAAAAGTATCGAAACAAGGAAAAGCGGATAAATTATAAATTCTAAAATCACTCCAAAATATCTCCCTCTTTGATTTTTCTGCCGCGGATAAAGTCTCCCGCGCTCATTTTTCCCTTACCCTCGGGAATTACCGAGCTGACAAGAAGCGCGCCCTCGCCGCAGGTAACGGTAAACGAGCCCTGACCGACTCCGTTGACATCTGTTACCTCGCCCGCCTTACCGCATTTCTTTATGGGTGCCGCCTTTACTATTTTAAGCATCTTGCCGTTAAGATATGCAAAAGCGCCGGGAATAGGGGTAACTCCTCTTATGATGAAATCAAGCTCCTTTGCGGATTTTGTGAAATCTATTTTAGCGTCGCTTTTTTCTATTTTTGCGGCATATGTTGCCTCGGCATCATTTTGCTTTATACGCTGAGCCGTGCCATTTTCAATGTCTTTTATGGTTTTCGAGAGAAGCTCACCGCCGACGAGAGCGGATTTATCGTGTATATCCTCGAAATTATCCTCGGGACCTATCGGGAATTTCTCGACGGAAATAATATCACCCGTGTCAAGTCCCTCGTTCATATGCATAACGGTAACACCGGTTTCGCTCTCTCCGTTCATAATAGCTCTTTGCATAGGCGCCGCGCCTCTGTACTTCGGCAAAAGCGACACGTGAAGATTGATACAGCCGTATTTGGGATACTCAAGAACGCTCGAAGGCAGTATTTTACCGAAAGCAACTACCACTATAAGCTCGGGCGAAACCGCTTTCAGCACATCGGCAAACGCCTCATCCTTAAGTGTTTTAGGCTCGTATACGGGTATTGAATTTTCAAGCGCCACTACCTTTGTGGGAGTTGGCGTCATTACGTTTCCTCTGCCTCTCGGCTTATCCTCTCTGGTAACCACCGCTTTAATATCGTGCCCGTCCTCTATAAGCTTTTTCAAGGCGATAGCCGATATTTCGGGCGTACCCATAAACATTATTTTCATATTTTACCTCAATGATAACTTTGTCGTTTTTTGCCGCAATCTGTATTAGTCGGGCTTTACCTCTTCAATTTGAATATCGGTATAAAGCTTTCCGTCGAGGTGGTCGCATTCGTGACATATAGCTCTTGCGAGAAGCTCCTTACCCGTAAGGTCGTAGGTTTCACCGTGTCTGTTCATAGCTCTGACAGTGACCGCCATAGGACGCTTTGTAATTCCCCATCTGCCGGGATTGGAGAGGCAGCCCTCTACCTCCTTCTGCTCGCCCGAATATGCGATTATCTTGGGGTTTATGAGCTCGTAAACCTTTCCTTCCTCAACCTCTATTACGGCAATCCTTCTTAAAATTCCAACCTGAGGAGCGGCAAGTCCGCAGCCGTTCGCGGCTCTCATCGTATCTATCATATCATCAAGAAGCCTTACTATCTTAGGGGTTATTTCATCAACGGGTCGGCAAACCTTTCTTAAGGTTTCGTCACCAAATTTAACTATATTAAGCTTTGCCATTTTGTTTTTCCTCCAAAAACGAACACTTTGATTTACATTTATACGGTCATGGGATTAAAATCTATCGAGACAGTACTGTTTCTCGAGCTTTTTCCTATCTCGGATAAAATGAATGAAAACATTTCTCTTGCGCTCTTATCGAGTCTGCATTTGACTACTATTCTCATTCTGTACTTTTCGTTTATTTTATATACCCCCGCCTCAAACGGTCCGAAAACCATAAAGGGCTTATCCGAAACACTTGAATCGTTTTTGAGCCTGTCAAGAAGCATATCGTGAACTCTCGCCGATTCCTTCATAACGGTCGCCTCGTCCTCAGAGGTCACCGTCAGGGTAACTATATCGCAGAAGGGCGGATATTTTAATTCACGTCTTATCTCTATTTCGCCCTCGTAGAATTTTTCATAATCCTGCAGACATGCGAGTCTTATTATCTCGTTTTTCGGCGCATAGGTCTGTATTACCGCAACGCCCGAGTCCTTGCTTCTGCCGGCTCGTCCGATTACCTGCGTTAAAAGTGAGAACGTCTTTTCCGACGCTCTGAAATCGCTGACGAAAAGCGAGGTATCGGCTAAAACGACACCTACGAGAGTAACTCTCGGGAAGTCGTGCCCCTTAGCTACCATCTGAGTGCCAAGAAGAATATCCGCCTTACCGCCGCGGAAGTCCTCGAGCATTCTGTCGTAAGCAAGCTTTCCCGAGGTAGTATCGGCGTCCATTCTCATAACCGGCATATCGGGAAGATATTTTGAAAGCTCCGACTCGACCTTCTGCGTTCCGTAGCCGAGAAACGATAGATTATCCGAGCCGCAGCTCTCACACGTGCGCGCAACGGGAGAAGTATATCCGCAGAGGTGACAGAGCATTTTTCCGCCACCTCTTCCCGTATGGTACGTAAGAGATACCGAGCATCTCGGACAGCTTATAACGTCACCGCAGGATTTACAGCTGACCTGACTGTTATAGCCACGTCTGTTGAGAAACAGAATAGCCTGCTCGTCCCTCTCGGATACTCCGACTAAGGATTTAACAAGTCTTTCGCTAAGAGGCGTGGTATTACCGAGCCTAAGCTCCTCTCTCATATCAACTATAACGGCATCGGGAAGTCTTACCCCTCCGAATCTTTCCTTAAGCGGTACGAGTGTATAGATACCCTTTGTTGCCTTGTAATAGCTCTCGAGAGAAGGCGTTGCCGACGAGAGCAGAAGCAGAGCGTTATTTCTTCCGCATATATACGAAGCAACCTCACGGGCATGGTATTTTGGGTCGCTCTCGGATTTATAGGTATGCTCGTGCTCCTCGTCTATTACTATCATTCCTATATTGGAAAGAGGGGCAAAAACCGCAGAGCGTGTTCCTATAACGAGGTCAACGTCACCTCTTTTTATCCTCTTCCACGCATCCATTCTTTCGCCCTGAGAGAGTGAGGAATGAATGACAGCGACACGTTCGCCGTATCTTTTGCAAAATATGCCGACGGTCTGAGGCGTGAGCGATATTTCGGGAACCATCATTATGACGCTTTTCCCGTCCTCAATACACTTATCAATGGTTTTTAAAATTATTTTCGTCTTTCCCGAGCCCGTAATTCCGTGCAAAAGGGCGCAACGAGCCTTTTCGTCGCGGTAAAGCTCCATAACCGTATCGTACGCCTTATTCTGAGCAGAGCTTAAAACTATAGGCTCCGCAACCTGCTCGGCGGCATACGATGCGTAAGGGTTTCTTATATTTTCGCTTTCGGTTATCTTTATCAGTCCCTTGTCTCGAAGAGCCGAGATATTGGCGCTGCTGACACCCGGAAGCTCTCGCATAAGCTCATAGTCCATAGAGCCGATGCGTATAAGAGTTTTTAAAATTTCTCTCTGCCCCTCGCTCCTGATACCGCTTCTGCCCGTAAGGGTCAATACCCTCGCCGCCTCTTCCTTTTCGACGGCAAGGCTTATCTCACGGCGGAAGCTTTCATTGAGCTTTTCGGAAAGAGCGCCCGGGGGAAGTATACACCTCGCGGCTTCTCCGAAGGTACAAAGAGTATGCTCCTTTAAAAACAGACATAGCCCGCACATTTCTTCGGTCAGGCGTAGACGCCCATCGAGTGTCGAATGCACGGGCTTGGTTTTTTCAGCGCTTACGGTATCCTTGATTTTCACAACTACCCCGTAGCGCAATTTGTCTATCTTACCGAAGGGAACCTTTACAACAGCTCCGACCGAAACGTTATCGTTACATTCGTAATCAAACGGACGGTCCAAATGATACGGCACGTCTAACAGGTAAACCTCGCAAAACATTCCGTATTTCCTTCAATATTCTTATTTTTATTCAGCGTCCTCTGCGGGATGTACCATCTCAAATCTTCCGCTGGTGAGCTTTGATATAGCTATTTTAACAGCCTTCTGATCCTTGTACTCGGGGTCAATGAGAGACGCGAGGGATTTCTCGGTTTCTCTGTTATCGATCATTTTCTGAGCCTTTGCTCTCATAGCAACGTACTCGTCGGTAACGATTCTCGCGCACTTCGCAACGCCGATAACAAGCTCATAACGGTTGAAATCTCCATGTGTAAGTTCATCAATTGTGGGGTAAATCATTTCTTATATCTCCATTTAAATTTTATTCTGTTTTTGCGTGGAGCTTGACTGCTGCCACGCCCCTCGGCAAGAGCTCTTATATGCTCCGCCAATGCTTGAAATAAGGATTTCAAAGCGCTCCTCTCAAATCTGAGAGCAGGCTTTAACTACTCCTCCTCTACCTCTGCCTCGTCATCCGAATCGTCCGCAAGGTCATTAGCAAGTCTGTTTGCTATCGTTTCCGCCTGGATCGCGGATAAAACGACGTGCTCGGAATCTGTTATGATAACCGATCTCGTTCTTCTGCCGCAGGAAACGTCAATAACTCTGTTTTCCTCCTTTGCGTCCTGAACGAGTCTTTTTATGGGCGCTGAATCGGGACTTGCTATCGCAACTATTCTGCCCGCAGACACCATATTTCCAAATCCTATATTTATGAATTTCATACTGTCCTCTTTAGCGTACGTTTATTCGACGTTCTGTATCTGCTCTCTGATCTTTTCTATCTCGCCCTTCATATCAACAACGAGTCTTGCGATCTTGGCGTTATTTGCCTTTGAGCCGATGGTGTTGGTCTCGCGGTTCAGCTCCTGAATGAGAAAGTCGAGCTTTCTGCCTGAGGGCTCTGAGAGAGCCGCTATCTCGTAAAACGCTCCAAAGTGAGAACGAAGTCTTACAAGCTCCTCGTCAATCGCTATTTTGTCAGCCCAGACGGCGCACTCGGTCAAGAGCCTGTTCTCGTCAACTGCTATGCTGTTATCTTGAAGGATCTTGCGAAGCCTTTCCTCAAGCTTATCACGGTAGCCGACGGTATCCGATTTTGAGATAGACTCAACCTCGTCGGCAAGGGCTCTTATATGCTCTATCTTTGCCTTGATATCGTCCTCTGCCTTTTTACCCTCAGCCTCACGCATTGCTCTATGACTCGCTATCGCCTCGTCCAGCACCGCACAGACGGTCTTCCATTCCTCCTCGGCGTCATCCTCGGGCTTCACAAAGGTGAATATATCGGGGTTTCTCGCAACGCTCATAACGCTGATATCGTCTTTTAATGAGAATTTATCGCATAGAAGCCTAAGAGCCTCTACGTATTTTGCGGCAAACGCCTCGTCGACGGTTATCTCTCCAACGTCTGAGCCGTGGTTATCAACCATTACGTAAACGTCTATTTTTCCGCGTGATATAGCGTTCTTCTGAACGTGAGCCTTTATCTTCTCTTCAAGATAGGAAAGAGATCTCGGAAGCTTAACCGAGCAATCAAAGAATCTCGAGTTAACGCTCTTCATCTCTATGGTTATATCACGGATCTCGCCCTCAACCTTCGCTCTGCCGAAGGCGGTCATACTCTTAATCATTCGCACCTCCGCCCGTCGTTTTAGCCGGGGCTCTTCTCTTCTTTACGCCAAGTCTCTTTATCTCTTCCATAAACGAATCGATATCTCTGAACTCACGGTATACGCTGGCAAATCTGATATAGGAAACTATATCTACCTCACGAAGCTTAGAGAGAACAAGCTCTCCTATATCCTGGCTCGTTATTTCGGTGGTTATTGAATTTTGAAGATCGTTTTCAACCGCATCCGCTATCTCCTCAGGATTAACCGGCCTCTTCTGGCACGCGCGCTCGATACCGAGCATAAGCTTATGCTTGTCAAAAAATTCGTGCTTACCGCTGCGCTTGACTACGGTAATCGGAACGTTGTCAACAACCTCGTACGTTGTAAATCTCTTTCCGCAGCTCGGACACTCACGGCGGCGCTTAATGCTTCCGCCGTCGTCAACAGGGCGCGAATCGAGAACTCTTGAATCTGCAAAACTGCAAGCAGGACACTTCATAAAATAAAATTGCCTTTCGAAAATAAATGCTTATAACGACAATCGAAAGTCGAAATTTCTGAATTTCGACGGCATATCTTTGATATGCTTACAAATTTCAAAAAGAAATTTGTCGATTTCTGTTGCAATGAATATAGCTGCAAAAAGCCATCTTAGTCTTTTTGCCCATCAGATTTTTCTGACGTGAAAAGTTCTTTCGCCTTTTCGACACACCATAATCATTATAATAATATATCATAATTTTTTAAAAAAGTAAAGTCTTTTTTTAATATTTACGCAAAATTTACTTTTGCGCCCATGCGCAAAAGTAAAAGAGAGCAAAACCGACGGTCTTACTCTCTTTTAAAAATGCTCTATGTTTTATTTTTTCTTGGTATTTTTACGCTTTGCGATCTTGTTGTTATCCTTAAAGTTAAGCTTTTTCTCGGGTTGAGGTATCTCAGGCTCGGGCTCTTCGGTTTTAACAAATATACCCTTTACGTTTGCTCCGAGCTTATCAAGAGCGCCGATCTTTATCATGTTTATGTATCTGAAGAGGAAGGGCCATGCGGCTCCGCCGACAACAAGAATAAGGAAGTAACGAACAAGTCCTTCATAGTAAACGCCGAGAAGCGAGGTGAAGGGAGCCTTAAGAGAACGAACGAGCATCAGAAGAGCAAATCCGCCGGCAATCTTAATAACGTTACCGTACCACGTTGACTTGGTCTCAAATTTGATGACAAATCTGTCGAGGGGATAAACCACGAGCATTGCGATAGCGCAGCCGAGAATCTTGCAAGCGTTCTTCTTCGCGCTGATAACGTTAACGTCAAAGCTCTTTTTAGTGAATACCATTGCGTAAAGATAGAAGCCAACCGCCGCAAGAGCAAGCACTCCCACAATGTAAGGCATTGCCTTATTGAATATCTCGTCATTTTTGAAGAGCTCTTCGAGGATGAGAAGGATTATTATAGCGCAGCCTGCCGCCGCGATTACGTCCCAGATGGTGTGGACACCAAGGTACATTCTCGACACGCCCACGAGGATAGCGATAACTACCGCAACTATTTTAACCCAGATTTTCTTAGTGATAAGGAAGATAGAACCAAACACGGTTACGGCGTTCTGCGTATGTCCCGAGGGGAACGAATATCCCGTAGCGCCTGCTCTTGCCGATTCTACTATGGAAAGCTTTGTGTTTATCTTCTCGGGTCTCGGAATCTTGCACGCAAGCTTAAGAACCTGATTTACTATAATTCCAAGGAAGCCCGAAACGAGCATATAATATCCCGATCTTTTATTTATGCACCAGAAAAGCACGATAGCAATAAGCATAAGCGCTATCTCATCGCCGAGATGAGTTATGCCCGAAAAGATGGAATCGAAAAATGGTGTTCTGATTTTTTCAAACCAAAAAAGTAACTTCATAAAATCTCCTTTTAACGCCTTTGAATGCGAAAACACAGATATTTGCAAATTTTAGTTTACATATAACCGCTTTTTAACGCATAGGTACGCGTTTATTTGAATTTTAAACAATTAAGCAAGAAGCTTCTTTACACACTCGGCAATTCTTTCGTCCTTGCAGTTTGCGAAGAAATATTCCTTGAAGTTTTTGCCGCCGAGCGCACCGAGAACAAGCTCTCTATCAAGATTTTCGAGAATATAAACAATATCGGTATGAGTTACCTTCTTAACCTCGTCGAGAATCTTCTTGTTTCTCTGCTCGGGAATTGCTCTCTCACGAGGATATCCAAGTCCCCACTCGGAAACGAAGAGCTTTTCAAAAACGTACTGAAGGTTGAGCTCACAGCCCCAACCCCAACCCTTTGCGAAGGGCATTGCGATAGCGTTACCGTTGTTAACCTGAGTGAACTGATATGCGTCGGTAGGATCTACTACGTGACCGCAAAGAACACCGGGGAATGAATTACAAGCGAGCATTGCGCCCTCACCCGTGCCGCATCCTGTGATTACGAGGTCGCAAGCACCGGAGTTAAGAAGTACCGCGGAAAGAATTCCGATCTGAACGTAAGTAAGCTGCTCTGCATCCTCTGCGGAATACATACCGTAGTTATAAACCTCGTGGCCGAGTGGCTCTACCACCTTCTTAAGAGTATCGCAGATAAGAGCGTTTTTAGCCGCCTGGCTGTTTTCGTTGATAAGTGCTATTTTCATACTTTTTCTCCTTTGATGTATATACGTGTTAAGTTTTATTATTTTTAGCTTGTCAAAGCAAGATTACGGAGTAAGTCTGTTAGGACCTCTGAAGAGGAACTGAACTTCCTTTATAGACATTCCGCAGAAGAGCATCGTAAGACGGTCAATGCCAAGTCCGAAGCCGCCGTGCGGAGGACATCCGTACTTAAAGAACTCGAGATAGAACTTAACGTCATTCGCAAGTCCCTTCTCCTCTGCCTGAGCCTTAAGAACGTCATATCTATGCTCACGCTGAGCGCCGGTCGTTATCTCGACACCGCGCCAGATGAGGTCGTAGCCCTGAGGAACGCCATTTTCGTCTCTCATATGGTAGAACGCTCTTTCCTTAGCATCGTAATCGGTGATAAAGAGGAACTCGTGACCGTACTTTTCCTCGCAGAGCTTCTTAGTCATTCTCTCAGCCTCGGTAGTGAGGTCTCCCTTAAGCTCCTCGGGAACGGTATAGCCGTATCTTTCCTCAAGCTCGTTATATACGTCACGAAGCTTCATTCTCGGGAAAGGAAGAGTAGGAACTACTACGTCAAGTCCGAACACCTCTTTAATTCTTTCGCCGTGCTTTTCCGACACCTTGCCGAACGCGTATGCCAAAAGCTCCTCTTCCATTTTCATCACGTCGTCAAAGTTATCTATATACGAGAACTCAAGGTCAAAGCCCGTGAACTCGGTAGCGTGCTTATTGGTATAAGATTTTTCAGCTCTGAATACGGGGCCTGACTCGAATATTCTTTCAAGACCGGATGCCATTGCCATCTGCTTATAGAACTGGGGAGATTGAGCAAGGTATGCGTTTGTATCGAAGTATTTTACCTCGAATACGTCCGAGCCCGATTCACTTGCGGCAGCAATAAGCTTGGGCGTGTGAATCTCAACGAAATTCTTCTCAAGAAGAAATTCTCTGAACGCCGCGGTAAGAGTCGTCTGAAGCTCGAGCATAAGCTGATTCTGCTCACGGCGAAGGTCTATCCATCTGTAATC
The DNA here is from genome assembly GCA_015063445.1 of Oscillospiraceae bacterium. Next base: position 18,428 of record SVUD01000006.1, on the reverse strand, counting down.
CATCTTTACGTCGATATCAGAGTCATCCTTGATGGGAAGCGCTTCCGCAATAGACTCTATCTTCATCGAGGTGGGATACATTTCCTTTCCGCCGAGCTTAACGTACTCACTCGCTACTACCTCGCCCTCAAAGGTTACTACCGAATGGATAGTAAGCTTATCAAGCATTTCGATCATTTCGGGGTGCTCTTCCTTGATAACGGTTACCTGAAGCTTGCCCGTAATGTCCTTTACGACGATAAACGCCATGTTTTTTTTGTTGCGGAAGTTTTCTACAAATCCGCAAATTTTGCGGACACCCGGTGTGATGTCCTTAATGTAGGTTCTTTCCATTTTGTTATCCTTTCGAATACTCTAAATTATTTTCACTTTATTTTGAAGCTATGCTCTGCATCCATGCATCAGCTTCACTCGTCCAGCTATTCGCAAGAGGCTGAACCGACGGCGCGCCCGTGTAGGTTATTTTCGTGCCGAGCGCTATTCCGTGAGGGCCGTACGGATAGATAGACATTTTATAGGGGACCTTTGCCCGAGTCAATGCAAGTCCGAGCTTCAGCGTTCCCTCAACGGGGACGAGCTGATCCTCTACGGTATGCCACAAGAACATCGGAGAGGTGTTCTCCGTTACTGCCGTATCGAGCGAGAATTTATCACGCTCAGCATCTGAAAATTCATCTAAGGGCTTTCCCGTAAGATTTTTGAAGCTTGGCGCATGAGTGTTATCCCTCGTAACAGTAACGGGATAGGCAAGTATTACACCGGTAGGTCTTATCATTGCCGCCTTTTCACCAAAGGCTTCTTTAACCTCGGGATATTCAAACATCGTAGCGAGGCTTCCGCAAAGATGTCCGCCCGCCGAAAATCCGACGGCAAATACTCTTTTGGGATCGATTTTAAACTCCTCGGCATGCTCCTTTACGTATATCATAGCAGAGCCCGCGTCGATTATCTGCGCGGGATAACGGTCTGTTTCCCTGCCGCATCTGTAATTCAGAACAAAGCAATTATATCCCTTCGCAAAAAAGTCGAGCGCTATGGGCTCACCCTCTCTGTCGGTACACACCGTACAGTAGCCGCCGCCGGGAATAACGAGAAGCGCATCCCTTTTATTTTCACGGTCGGCAATATAGGTATCTATAAACACTCTTTCATCATTTTCATTAAGATAAATTCTTTCGTGACGCATTTATGTATCCTCTAATATATTTAGCGTGTTCGACGTATTTTTACGTTGACTAACCTACATTATATATCAAAATAAGAAAAAAAGCAAGAGATTTTATATATTTTATACTTTTTGCGCTCGAATTTTCGGCAGCGACAATTCAATATCAAAAGCGAAGGTTTGCTACATAAGCAAAAAGAAAAGCAGAAGCCGTTGGCAATCTGCTTTTCACACTGTAGCGTGATATTAGAAAAATCTATCTCTTCCGACGTAGAGATCTCGCTTTTCTTCCTCGGAGAGCTGCTCGATATCCATGCCCATTTTCATAGCCGTCCAGGCTCTGTTGGGAACGGGGGGATTGAATGCGGGAACCGAAACGTCCTGCTTCATCTCTGCTCCGGGAAGTCTTATATCGGGGGTGTTTACACCCGGAACGCTTCCGTTATAGCCCGGGGCTTTTCTCATTTCCGAGGGATCGGAAGAAAAGCTTCCCTTCTTAGATACGTTTTTGTTCGTCATATTTTCCGTGGTATCAGCACCGTACTGAACGCCTCTTTCGCGGTTATTTATATTCTGCTTTTCGGCTCCGTTTGCGATAGTGCTGTTTTTAACACGGGGCATACCTTCCTTAGCGGCGCGCAAAACCTCCGCTTCGGGAACGGGATCGGCGCTTTTCTTGTTCTTTTCGTTATGCATAACAACATTTCCTTTCGGTTAATAAAAAGAGGAGCTCAGAGCATTTTTGCGCTCTAAACTCGCTCCTTGGAAATTATTGTTTACATTTTTGCCTTTTTTATACGTTACATCGTTTTTGATTTACAACATCATTTGTTGATAATATGATAGAAAATCTTTTTAATTTCCGCATCGGCTAAGAAGGGGTAGAGCGAGTCAATATCAAGCTCGGGATACTCTCCCGTTATGTAGCCGTCCACGACCGAGGAAAGACAAGACTTTGAAACGTAAGGAACCGCCTTTACGATATCGCACTCGCCGTCAAGCGTTTTGATGCTTTTTAAGAAAAGCGCATCGCAATCATCACTCGAAACGAACGGCATAATTTCGGCTACGTTTATTTTTTTCATCATTTCATCGGATGCGAGTATTTTCTCGCAAACCTCGTGCGCATCCTCGCGGCTCATATAAGGAAGCAATCTCAAAAGCTTTGCTTCCGTAGAGTTGGGATCGTTCGATTTGTCTCTGTTGAAAAGACGCTCCGTTCCCTCTTTGATTTTCGCTCCGAGGTCCTTCGCTCCGCTCGTTATTTTGCCGCCTATTGTCTTTGCGCCGTCAACGATTTTATTTCCAAAATCCTTTGCTCCCTGACCTACCTTTTCGAAAAATTCACGGGCATCCTTCTTGCTCTTTTCGGACGTCTTTTCTTCGCTTTCGTTTTCCGCGCCGACGAATTCGGCTTCTATTATTTCTTCGTCATCTATTTTGCGGTAATATTCCTTACCGTCTATAATAACCTTTTCAAGCTTCATAAGGCACCATTCCTCCCAAAAATTTTTGCTCCGACGGAGTTAGCTTCACCCAAAGCTCATCTATGCGAGCTTTCAGCAAACCTTCTTTTATATGCTTTAATATGTACATTCTTTCTGCGGGTGACATCTGATAGAAAACCTCGTCAAGCTTCACTTTAATTTCGCCCGAAGCGATCTTGCTTACTATGAAGCTTCTGTCATGACCGATGAATATGTTGCTTTTATCTACTTCGATCTTCTCATTATCAAAGAGCCCTAAAATCTCTTCGAACGAGACCTTGAACATTTTACTTATCTCACACAAGGTATCTATCGACGGAACGCTCGTTCCGTTTTCCCATTTTGAGATTGCCTGCCTCGTTACGTAAAGCTTCTCCGCAAGCTCTTCCTGGGAGAGCCCCATTCTTTTTCTGTGCTCCGATATCCTTGCTCCGACCTTCACAAAATCTATCATACGTACACCCCCTTTCTATTTGATAAAACAAAAGCGCCTTGGTTTTTACATCTATATTTTACTATCCTTTTGTGAATAAGTCAAGCAACCTTCAGTTGCATTTTTCCTCTTGCGGAAAATTTTGCATTTTCCGTTTCTCCCCTTCGACTAAGAATTACAAACTTAAGGTGCCTTATATTCAAAATATGAAAATATTATTTAAATTATTTACAAAAACTAAAAAACATCTTGCAAAAACATATTATTTATGGTAAAATATAGACCGTGATTGTATTTTAAAGAGCTTTAGATCTCGGCTTTTCGGTATTTTAACTTAAAAGTCTTATAAAGCGACACGGATTTACAAAACCCGCCAAAAATATAAAAAAATAAACCTTGACGGTACAAAGTTCATTGTTTATTGGTAGTTTCAGAGGTTTTATTGTAAAAGCTTTAGTAAAATATCATGCCTGCATAGTTAAATGTAGCAAGTGTAAAACGATTGATAATCGTTTTCATGCAGTGAAACCGCCCAAAGCAACGAATTGTAGGAGAGGTTGTACCTCGACGCACAATGAGTATGCGACGGTGGAGTAAAATAATAAACCCTTCCTAAAGGGTGGGCATATCCAAGAAGTAGACTGAGCTCCCACGAGGATAGACTCAAACAGCATAAAGATTTTGTGTTTTAAACCCGCCAAACACAGTTTTGTACGCTCAGCGAATAATCACAATTAAATATATCACGCCTGCATAGTTAAATGGATATAATAAACCCCTCCTAAGGGTTAGTTACAGGTTCGATTCCTGTTGCGGGTGCCAAGTGAAACCTAAACCGAACCTCAGTGTTCGAGTTTGGGTTTTCTCTTTTTATTGGGGTGTAATATTTGCGTATAAAGAGCTTTGAACAGGGTTTTTGCCCTGTTTTTTCTTTTGTCAATTACTTGCTTAGGTGCGTTAAAATTTCATTTTAGAGTGGCTTTTATGTCGCGAAAAACGATTGACAAGAGTAGGGAGTGTGGTAGGCTATTTTCAGCCGAAAGGCAAACGAAACCCCTCGGGGTTGATGTCTTGGCTCTTTTACGCCTGACATCCACACTCCCGAGAGGCTCTTGTCAATTGTTCCGTGGAATAAATGCTACTCTTTAATTCTTAGATTAGCATTTCCATTATATAACCATTTCTTTCTTCTGTATAAAAGCAAAAGCCCTGACTTTCGTCAGGACTAATATTGCTATTGGGCATTTTGTAATAGACCGTAATTTTATCGTCATATAGCACTATTTCTTTAATTCACACATTGATTAAAGGCTTTATTTCAAGACTTAACGCATTTTGAATAAATTAAATTTCTGTTGTTTAAGAAAAAAATTATATAGAATTTGTGGGTATTTCAATAAATTTTCAGCAGTATAGCAAACCTCTTCTTCAAAAAGGCTTTTTTTATTCCAATTAGAATAAGCTGTGGGATTTGCGAAAAAATTAGCAGGGAATGCTATTATTATATTTGTTAGATAATATTGCAGAGCTATTAAATCAAGTGATAATAATTGCTTAACATAATTTGACAAATATTTATTATTTTCTTTTTCCCATACTAAAATAATCTTTGTAGCATTGTTGTCATTAAAAATACTTATTGCTATTTCATTACCTTGCTTTATTTGTCCAAAGTTCATATCATAAGGTACATTTATTATATTAGAATAAACAAATTTTATTTCAAAATTTAATTCTATTACTTTGCACTCGAAAGCATCAAATTTTTTGCTTTTTAATAATGTGTTTAAAAAATCTATTTTATTTGAATATTTATTTAGAGCCATTTTGTTACTCTCTATTACTTTCTTGATGTTTGTACTAATATTGTTTTTTTCATAAAAAATAATTTCTTCTTTGATTTGATGAACTTGTCCTGATAACAATCTGTAATATAGAAGAAACACTTGTTCATTACTGGTTTCTTGAAAATCGTGATTGTCTAAAGCATAAAAAATTTTATCACAATCAATACAAAAATTATAAAAAGTACTCGCATCATTGATGCTTATTTTTGAAAGATTGATTAGTCCCTTTTCTCTGTGATTTCCAATAACGTGTGATTCCTCTTCGATTTTTGACAAATATTTCTTTTTTGATATGGAATGAGATTTTATGCAAGTCGAATTTCCACACATCAAACACTCTTTTTTTATGCTACTCTTGATTTCTTTTTTTAGTTGATAATCTTTTTTATAGTTCATTTCGCATATCCTTTAATACATTTATTAGATTTAGTATAACATACTTAAATTTCAGTTTCAACAAAAGCACGCAAAATTGCGTGCTTTTTGCTTATTTGTTGCCTTTTGCTCTATTATGGGTTTTGCAAAGCATTTGACAATTTTTAATATCTGTTGCCCCACCCTTGCTCCAAGCAGTTATATGGTCGGCGTCCATTTCTGAAAGTTTCCAAATTCTGCTTTTATTATTATCTTTACCCAATGCACAAAGAGGACAGTTTGACTTTTTCTTTTCTTCTGCTTCTTGTGTTTGTGCCTTATAAACCTTTCTTTTAGTAGCATCATCAAAAATTCTAACATCTAACAGTTTGGTATCAACGCAACCACCTAAAATATATTCAAATATACCTTTTCTGTTATTTATATATGTATCATCATATAGCTTTTGCACAAGTTTAGATACTTCGGTAGGGTTATATGGTTTTTTATGATATTTTTCATATAGATCACCCCAACAAAGACCTTTCATTTCTTTTTCAATGTCAATAAATACTGCTGATATCCACTCAATAACACTTGTGAAATAAGTTTTTAGTTCATTTATATTGTTGTCATATCGATGCTTGCTCATATACGCATTGATGTTATCATCATCAAGATATGCTTTACTTACCCATTCTAAAGCTGTTCGCAAAAAATCCTGTCTATTAGCTGAGCCATTTATGTATGCACTCCATTTTTGTATATTAGAGTTCTCACTATTGCTAAATTCTTCTTTGGCTTTTGTTACAAAAGGTCCAGAATGTATAGCATTTGCAAGTTCTTGTTTATTTAATGGTACACCTACTATATTTATTGTTTCAAACCATCTTTTAATTTCTAACTCAGTTCCCTCGCAAATATAAATAGTTAAAGGAGTGTTATAAATTCTTTCTTGCTCTCCCTCATCAAGACCACCAAAATACTTTGCTACTCCTTTGTCATCGAAAATAGGAAATTTATCTGTTAAATACCTACCGATACTTGTTATTCTTTGTTGTCCGTCCAATATTTCATATTTATTTTCAGCAGTTTTTACAAAATAAATTAATCCAATAGGGTATTTGTTCATTATGGATTTTATAACTGCCACATCTTTTTTTCCGTCTGCATATATATAATTTCTTTGGTATTCAGGCTGAATTGTGAGCTTTCCTGACCAACCAAACAAGCCTTTCCCCTCAAACTCGTTATACACAAACCCTTCACATATTTCTCTTATAGTAATATCTGTTCTTAATTTAGTTTCCATTTTCTGTTATCCTTTTTATGAAAATTCTTGCAAATGTGTTTTTGCCATTTATTAATGGTCGTGCGTCTTTTTCCCCTAAAAATGGTATTCCTACGATTTCGTAGTTGTATCCAGCAGAAGCCGACATTCCTAAAATTTTAAATTGATTTGGATTATATTTTTCAAGAAAACTAATCGGTACTCCCATAACTCCATTATAATCATTTGGAATTGCATCAGTATATGGTACATTTATAGCATCATAATTATCATATTTTTGATAACCATTTTCTCTAATTTCTTTGTGCTTGCTATACTTAAGATTATCTGCCATAGACATCAATTGTAATGGTTGGTGTCTTCTTCCGTGTTCTAAATTTGTAAACCATACGGAAGAAACATTTTTCATATTTACGCCATTTATCACTTTGTCAATGTTGTTGCTGTCTTTCGTTTCAAACCACAGACCACCACTCCATTCGGTTTTTCCAGACCATAATTTATTTGCTTTGATTAAAGCAAATATTTCCTTGTAAGTAACACAATTTTTATTTCCTATTACTAAAAATTGTTTTTGTTTTTCAAATATCCAATTAATAAACTCTCTATACAATGAAAAAGGTGGATTTGTAACAATTATATCCGCCTCGTTACGTAAAGCTTTTACCTCATCGCTTCTAAAATCTCCGTCCCCTTCGAGATAAGACCACTCTAAATCATCAATATCAATTTTACTTGACCTTTTATTTTCTCTTGTTAAAGTAAATATCTTTCCGTGCGTTTCTGTTTTTTCTTTATCAAATTGAGGAGATTTGGACTCGAACAAGCTAATTTGATATGGGTATTTAAAATTTTTGCTTTCCATTGCATAGCTCGTACTAATTAATTTTTTTATTCCAAATCTTTCAAAATTTTGTGCAAAAAATTTAGTAAAATTGCTCCATTCTGGGTCATCGCAAGGCAATAGAACAACTTTATTTTTAAAAACATCAGGATTGTATTCTATATAAGCATTTATTTCTTTTTGTATATCTTCATATTGAGTGTAAAACTCATCATTTTTAGCAATTTTTGCATTGTTTAATTTAGCTATCTTCATAAAACCCTCGCTATTTTAGTCATATATGAATAATTATATCACTATAAGACTAACAATGCAAGCATATAAGACTAACTTTGTAGCTAAAATTGTTGTATTATAAGTTATATAAGACTTAATTAGGGGTGAAAAGATGACTGTTTACGAAAGAATACGTATTTTAAGAGAAAAAGCAGGGTATTCTCAAAATAAATTAGCAGAACGAGCAGGCATCTCTCAATCTCACTTGCGTAGAATTGAGCTTGGTCAATCGGGAATTACTGTTGACCATTTGCAAATGATTTGTGATGCGTTAGAAATAACATTAAAAGATTTCTTTGATTACACGGCAGAGCAAGACGAATGTTCAAGCATAATTGCAAATTTATCACCTAAACAGAAATATCTGTTACTTGAATTTTTAAAAAGCTTATAACTATATAAAGATAAAAGCACTCCAAAATCGGAGTGCTTTCGTTTTATTCGCTTATAGACAAAAAGAAAACGTAAACCGAGGGTTCGGTTTACGTTCCGCAGGCACAAAGCTTTATTGAGGCTCTCGGCTACCGCGGTATATTGCGTCGTGTGAGCAATCAGTTTCCCACGGTATTCGAGGAACGCTTTGCACAAACTCTACCCCGCACAGCAAATTCCTGTTGCTGTCTGCCTTTGCGGTAGACCTTGTTTTTATGGCATTCCTACGGAACGAACGCGCCAACGGCGCAGTTCGCATACCGCAGGCACAAAGCTTTATTGAGGCTCTCGGCTACCGCGGTATATTGCGTCGTGCGAGCAATCAGTTTCCCACGGTATTCGAGGAACGCTTTGCACAAACTCTACCCCGCACAGCAAATCCTGTTGCTATCTGCCTTTACGGTAGACGTAATTTTTATTATATCCGTCTGAATTGACTACTCTCGTCTTTCTTTTAACAGTTCGTACGTTAGTTATACTTTCTTTCGCTCTTCTCACTTTCATCCTTTTTAACGACATCGCTACATTTTGTGATAAGAATACCTTGCTCCGTAGCAATTAGATCCACTTTATTATGCAAGGAATAAAAGTCACGCATGCTTTTGGGTATAACCAATCTACCTAAATTATCTACTGTTTTTCTCGTTACAAAGCTCATACAAATATATCTCCTTTATTTTTATATCTTGATGCGAGTTTTTTATATCTGTTAGATAGTATAATATATTTTCCAGATAATGTCAATACTTTAATTTTTCTGTTACAATATAATATACGGAAAGAGGTATTGATTATGAACATTAAATACGAATCGGAATATAGACAATTAGGATTAAAAATCGCATATTATAGAAAGCTTCGAGGGTTTACTCAGGAACAGCTTGCGGAAAAGGTTGACAAAAGTGCAGCATTTATAGGTCACGTAGAAGCGCCTAACGTTGATAAAGCTATTTCGCTTGACACACTGTTTGATATAGCTGAGGCTTTGGAAGTACCGGCGCACAAATTTTTGACGTTCGACGATTAAACAAAATAATATAACCAAGCGTAAAATCTGCGTATTTCGTGGATTTTACGCTCATTTTACAAGAAAATCACTCACACGCAGATAGCATCAAGCACAACACCTTGCTCCGTAGGATAAAGATTGAAGGAGAATATACTTTTGAAAGGATAGGCCAAACATGATAAAATACGGTTCTCATGAATTTTATAGGGATATTCAAAGCAATTTTATAGCTATACGCTTTTATTCTGCCGAAAGCTTTGATGATGAAAAAAACGAGAAGTTAATCCACTATAAAGACGCATTGAAACCCTTTTATGAGGAGCTGAAGAATCATATCAACGAAAACGAAAATCACGTATTAATTTATTGTATTGATACGTTGCTTGATATTATCGAGGAAGGAGATTGGCAAAAAGTGAATCTCTTTGCGGATACGGTCCATAATATGCCGGAGATTTGCATGGGAGCAAGAGCATTAAAAACTTTCCGCAGTGAAATTTCTGCTTTCAGAAGCAGGTACGGCGCGGCGTATTTCCCCTTTTAAAATAACGCTTGGGCAGTCATAAAAATATGCACCTCAAAAGTTGGACACTTTTGGGGTGCATATTTTATAGAAATTGAATTACCAACATTAAATCAATAGATGAGCGCTTCGGGATGCTTTTCTTTGATGATAGCGAGAGACTTCTCGTCACCGTACACCTCAACATCACGAACGAGCTGGAGAGCAGATGCGGGTACGCTAGGGGTTATATCACCGAACAGAGCGCGCTCGAGAATCTCAGCCTTTGCCTCACCGTCGGCAAGAAGAATGATTTTCTTCGACTTCGTTATCTGGTCGATACCCATAGATAATGCCATTTTCGGTACTTCGTCCTCTGACGCAAAGAAACGGGCGTTTGCCTTGATAGTAGACTCCTTAAGGGTTACGGCGTTAGTTCCCTTACTGAAGCTTTCGGAGGGCTCGTTGAAGGCGATATGTCCGTTATGTCCTATTCCGAGAACCTGTATATCGGTTCCGCCGAGAGAAACGTAAAGCTCGTCATAACGCTTACACTCCGCAGCGTAATCCTTGGCAAGTCCGTTCGGGAGATTGGTGTTCGCCATATTGATATCCACTCTGCCGAAAAGGTTCTCCTTCATAAAGTATGCGTAGCTCTGGTCGTGCTCCTTATCGAGACCTATGTACTCGTCAAGGTTAATGCTCTTTACGTCCTTGAAGCTGATTTCTCCTCTTTCACACATTGCCGCAAGCTCGTCATACATAGCTATGGGAGATGAGCCTGTCGCAAGTCCGAGAACCGCGTCGGGTTTTGATTTAAGGAGTGAAGCTATACTGTTAGCAGCCTTAACTCCGGCTTCTTTTTTTGTGGTTGAGTAGTATACTTTTATCATATTAATCCCCCTTTTGAGAATAGTTATTTACAATTTCACGCATTTTGGTGAGCTTTTGCTCCATTTGCCAAACAAGCTTAAAATGAGTTCTCGCTCTGTCTAAATTCTGCTTTGGTCTATGTGTTTTAAAGTAGACGTCACCTGAAAGATAATCTGTCAAAAAGCGTATACCGCATTCGAGCGTCATCATTATCGCGCCGTGAGGCAGATATTCCATCTCGCACTCGGTAAGAGTTCCATCCGCGCCCTCAACAAATCCCTTGACGCACAGCTCGTAAAGCTCCATCTGAAAATCAACACGGGATAGGTCGGGCTCATCTTCAGCGGCGGTTGAGACCGACGAGCGAACGAGATCACCGAAGTCATTTACCGAAAGTCCCGGCATTATCGTGTCAAGATCCACAACGCATATTGCCTCGTCAGTATCCTTATCAAAGAGCACGTTATTAAGCTTCGTGTCGTTATGAGTTACCTTCACAGGTAGCTTTCCCTCAGTCTTAAGGTCTTCAAGGACATTGCAAAAATCCTTTCTTGCTATGGCAAATTCATACTCTGCCCTTACCTCTTCAAGCCGTGAAAGCACGTCACGCTCCGCAGCATTTACCAGCGCTTCGAGTCTTTTGGGAGTATTATGAAAATCCGGAATAGTTTCACCTATATCCGACACGGGAAATTTTTCAAGCATACGCTGAAATTTTCCGAATGCCTTTGCCGCGCTGTATATCTGCCGCGGACTCGTGGCAACAGTGTACGACTTACTGTTAGGTACGTAATTCAAAACTCGCCAGGCGTAGCCCTCGTCATCTGTATAATGGCTTTTTCCGTCCTTTGTTCGCACTATACTAAGCGCTTCTCTATTTTCGTCATCGCCGCGCATAGCCGCCTCAGCGCAAATAAAATCACATACGCTGAGCATATTGCTCATAAGCAGCTCGGAATCATGAAAGACGTTTTTATTAATTCTTTGGAATACGTATTGCTTTTTTATGCCGTTATCGGTACAAGATACAAGATATGTATCGTTAATATGTCCGTCGCCAAACTGCACGGCGCTTTCAAAATTCCCTTTAAGCGAAAAGGCGTCATAAACATTTTTTATCGAGGTCATATTCATTCCAATCAATGATGTAATTATAAAGACGTACCATGCGCTTTGCTTTTTTCATTATACACAAACGCATTTTTTTGGTTAATTGTCCTCTTATATTTTATATTACGCCCTTGACAATTACAAGGTAAAATAGTATAATAATTTGTAGAATAGTATTTTTCTGACATTTTTTTGAAAAGGATGAATACCGCTCGCAAGATTTTTCTTTTCTAAAGCGGTAGCTATGCTTATGAATAAGGAACAAATATCAAAAGTACTCCGTGAGCTTTATAATATTTCGGGCTTCAGAGTTTCGCTACATAGCACGGGATTTGAGGAAATTGCCGCATATCCCGAAAAAAAGAACAGCTTTTGCTCTTATATTCAAAAATGCAACCCAAACGAATGCGAGCTTTGCAAAAAGGGTGACAAGGAGGCATTCGCAAAGGTGCTTGAATCGGGAGAGCCTATAATCTACAAATGCCGACATAATCTTATTGAGGCGGTGAGCCCTATTTACAATTTCGGCATCCTTACGGGCTTTCTTATGATGGGGCAGGTTCGAACCTCGAACGAGGGTATCTCCTCGATGCTGAACGTTCTCGCAAAAAACGGCAAGACCGATTTTGAGGCAAGAGAAATCGCCTCATTGATTCCGTCTGTAGAGGAAAATATGATAAAATCGTACGTTAACGTTATGACTCTGTGCGCAAGCTATCTCACGCTTTCAAACGCCGTTACCTCGCCGAAGCCGTCCGTGGGTCAGCTGACTATGAAATTTATCTCGGAGAACTACACTGAGAAAATAACCGTTAAGGATATTTGCGAGGCTGTCGGATACTCGAAGTCCACCGTTCTTTCGGCTTTCAAAAAGGAATTTTCAACAACGGTAATTTCGCATCTCAACACCCTGCGTCTTGAAAGAGCAAAGAAAATGCTCGAAAACGAAAACGCTTCGATAAACGAAATCGCTCTCAGCTGCGGTTTTTCGGATCAATCCTATTTTTCGAAGGTTTTTTCGGCGGCTTACGGTATAACGCCTACGGAATACAGAAGGGAGAAGTAAAAAATGAAAATAATACATACATCGGATATACACCTCGCTTCAAGGCTATCTGCCAAGCTCCCCTCCTCTAAGGTGGCTTCACGCAGACGTGAGCTTACCGAGAGCTTTTTCCGTATGTGCCGCGACGGAATGAATATGGGCGCTTCGGCTATGATAATAGCGGGAGATATGTTTGATAGCGAGAAAACCACTAAAAAAGAGCTTGACTCCGCGCTTTCTATAATAGACAGAGCTGAAAATATGACATTCTTCTATTTACCCGGAAACCACGAACGAAACCTCTTGCGTGAATCGGGTGAGACCTTACCTAAGAATCTTTACATTTTCGACGAGGACTGGACTTATTTTGATTTCGGCAATATCACGGTTGCGGGAAGAAGCGAAACGAGCGAAAACATGTTTGAGACGCTTTCACTTAATCCAATACGCAAAAACATCGTAGTTCTTCACGGCGAGATACGTGACAGAAGTAAGGAGGGCGGTGTTATAGGACTTCGGGACGCCGTCGACAAGAATATAGATTATCTTGCTCTCGGACACTATCATTCCTACTCCTCGGGGAAAATCGACAGGCGCTGCACCTACGTTTATTCGGGTACTCCCGAGGGCAGAGGCTTTGACGAGACGGGGGAGCTTGGATTTTCTCTTATAAGCGTATCTGACGATTTGGTTACGCATAAATTCATTCCGTTCGCAAAAAGAAAACTCATTATTAAGGACGTTGACGTAAGCGGCGCTTTAAGAACTGCCGACGTGCAAGCAAGAATTGAAGAAGCATTATACGGAGTAGGCGCGGAAAACCTCATCCGTGTTAACTTTATCGGTCAAAGAGAGCTTGAGCTTCGCTGCGATAAGGACTTTTTAAAAACCAGATTTTCACAAGATTTTTATTACTTTGAAATCAAGGACTCAAGCAAGCTTTTAACACGCGCCGAGGACTACAAATACGATAAATCGCTCAAAGGCGAATTTATAAGACTATGCCTTGAGGATAACACCCTCACCGACGAGGAAAAGGAAAAGATAATACATTGCGGACTTTCCGCCCTTGCCGGAGAGGCATTTGATGAATAGGAGGCGTTTATATGAAAATTAAAGAGCTTTACGTTGAAAACTTCGGCAAGCTTTCGAAATATAAGGCTTCCTTTACCGAAGGACTCAACACCTTCACCGAGGACAACGGATACGGTAAGACCACCCTATCCGTGTTCATTAAGGCGATGCTATACGGCTTTGACGACTCAAGACGCCAAAGCCTTGATGAAAACGACAGAAAAAAATATACACCCTGGCAGGGAGGAGCCTTCGGCGGATATATCGTTTTCGAGGCGAACGGTATTGATTACAGAGTCGAGAGAACCTTCGCTCCAAAGGCAAGCGACGATACCTTTAAGCTTTACAATCTTAACACGGGTAAGGCATCAGACGCATTTTCAAGCGCTCTCGGAGAAGAGCTTTTCGGTATTGACACAGACGGCTTTGAAAGAACCGTTTTCCTCTCCGAAAAAAATCTCAGCGGCAAAAACACAAACCAGACAATATCAGCTAAGCTATCAAATCTCGTTGGAACAGAAGGCGATATCGGTGGATTTGACGAGGCTATAAAGCTTCTTGACGAGCGCAGAAAGTTTTATCAAAAGCGTGGCGGAAGCGGTGAGATACGCGAGGTAGAATACGAAATAAGCGAGCTTGAGGACAAAATCAAGTCGCTCTACGAAAAACGTGATTTGTCTTCGCAAGCAGAGGCCGAAATAGCCAAAATCAACGAAAAAATATCAACGCTGAAGTCAAAGAAAAGCATTATCCTTGACAAAGAACGCAAGGAAAGACTTGAAAAAGAAAAGCGCGGATACGAAATACAGTACAAAAACATGCTCGGAGCATTGAAGGCTGACGAGGAGCGCGAGCGTGAGCTTATGAGCTTTTTTGCGAAAAGCGTTCCCACGAATGCGGAAATTGCTCTCGCAGCCGAAAGCGCTTCCGAAATCAAGCGTCTTAACACCACGCTCAAGGATATGGGCGAAAACGTTGAGATCTCGGCACTGCGCGAATTCTTTAAGAACGAAACAACAGCCGAAGAATGCGACAGAATGAGAAACGCCGCAAAGCAGGTTGCCGAGAGCCGCGCGACGTCGTTTATAAAGAATGAAACGAGCACGACAGCCTCTCCGTTCAAAAGAGCACCCACTCTTAAAGAGGTTGATGAGAGAATTTCATGTCTCCAAGAATCATACGGCTCTCGAAAATACGCAAACCTTTCACTGTCGATAATAGGAATTATGCTTTCTGTTATTGGATTCTTTGCGGGTAAATTTATAATCGCTCCTCTGTATTTACTCTCAGGACTTGGCGTTTTGCTAATAATAGTTGGCATTATATCGGCTTTTTCAAAGAAAAGTTCAAATGCAGACTCTCGTGCGCTTAAAGAGATAGACGATTTTATTCACGAGATTTACGGAAGCTCCGGGGTCTTCAATTCCAGACGCGAAGCGCTTGAAGCTATCAAAAAGGCTCTTATTGATTACGAGGAGAAGGAAAAGGCTTCATCGCTCATTAAACAAGAAAAGGAAGCTTTTTTGCAAAATGTTCTGGTGCTTGAAAGAGACGTTCGTGAATTTTGCGAGAAATTCCCGAAAGCAGAGGGGCTCACGCTTGAAGAAAAAACCGAGGTTATAGCATATAAACGCAGACGCTTTGAAATGCTTCTCGAATTTGAGTCTGAAAAAGAGGCAAACCGATCTAATTGCAGAGAAAAAATCATGCGCCATGAGGACCGCCTTAAAACATTCCTATCACTCTTCCCTACAAAAACCGATGATCCTATTTCCGAAATACGCAGAAATCTCGCCGAATACGAGATTATAAGAGGCTCGCTTTCTCGCAGAAGAAATGATGCGGAGCGCTTTGCTTCTTCACACGGTATAGACTTAAAGCCGGAAAGCATTGCAATTGATGCAGGTGTTCCTACAAACGATTTTTCACGTGAGCTTTCGGTTCTCGAGGATGAGCTTATCACTCTCGAGCGTGAAAAAAGCAGAATGGAAGCCGATTACTCCGTCTCCACGCGTGAAATTGACACGATTGAGGAGCTTGAGCAAAAGCTTATCGAAAAACAAGAAAAAATTGAGTTATTCCGTGATAATCTCAGTATTATTACAAAAACTAAGGACATGCTCGCAAAATCGAGAGATTCTATGACGTCAAGATATCTCGATTCCACGAAGCGCGGCTTTGATAAATACGTGACGCTTATCGACGAGGCTATGGGTGAATTCACCATTGACACCTCTTTTGCGGTAATGAAAACAGATCTCGGTAAATCGAGACAGGCAGAAGCGTATAGCCGAGGCACAAGAGATCTGCATTCTCTGGCAATGCGCCTCGCTCTGATTGACGCGCTTTACTCCGAGGAATCTCCGCCTATAATCCTTGATGATCCGTTTATCGCATTTGACGACAGACACGTTGAAAAGGCATCACAGGTTCTTAAAAGGCTCTCAAAGGATCGCCAGATACTATACTTTACTTGCTCAAAATCAAGGAAAGTGAAATAACTGAGTTTCTTAAAAAATCTTAAACAAAAGTCCATTTTCTTGACATTCGTTTGGAAAAATTGTACAATTTACTCATAATTTTATTTTCAAGGACGGTATGACTTTATAATGAATAATAAAATTGATTTAAGAATAGTTAAAACTCACGCAAAGCTCACCCAAACTCTCGCTGAAATGATGTGCGAAATACCTTTCGATGATATTACGGTATTTGATTTATGCGAGAAAGCGGGTGTCAGAAGAGCTACCTTCTATAAGCATTTCAAGGACAAGTACGACTTTTTGCACGTCGTAACGACGAAAAACGTAAACGACATTGCCACATCTATTATTTCTAACAACTTTAATCCCTTTTCGCCGGTAGAGTACTTTCTTCGTTTTGTGAACGAAATTATCGTTTATTTTGAAAAATATCCCGGAATACTTTCAAATATACTCAATAGCGGCTCTTTCCCTGTACTCTATGAAACAATAATAAGCTGTACACACGCATCGCTTTTAGAAAAATTAAGGGATGCAAATGACCGCGGCGCTAATCTCGATATGGATATCGCTTTTACCGCCAACTTCATTAACGGAGGAATTGCCAATATTTTGCTTTCTTGGTTTAAGGATCCTACGATAGAAAAGGAAATCCTTCTTGTAAGAATCAAGGAACTGTTAGACAAGATGTTCGCATAATTTAAGCTAAACATTTTAAGAGGTTATCACGAATGCATTTATGCTTACGGATAACCTCTTTTTTATTACTGCAATATTAATGACAAATCAAAACACAAAAAGCAGGTCAACCTTGAGTTAAACCTGCTTTTTGTATATAATTGTTTACTTATATTACTTTTTATCGTTTTCGTTTATTTCGCGATACTCAGCTTTGATTGCTTCCTTTTTCAAATCGAATACGATAACGATTCCCTTTACGGTTGCATCGTTTTTAAGCTTTTCCTCGATATCAGCCCATTCGCTGCATCCCTTTACAGCCATAACGGTTCCTACACCGGTACCAAAGGTAAGGTCTATAGCTTCATCGCCGAGATCCTTCATAACTTTTTCGTAAGTATAATGCTTATCCTTTTCGGCAGCCTTGTTGATCTTATTCGCATAAGACTCGGTTGCCTTACTGCACGAAGCAAGCGAGAATGCGCATCCTAATACAAATACGCAAACAAGAAGAAGTGATATAAATCTTTTCATTGTTTTTTGCCTTTCTAAAATAGGATTATTTAACCTTATTGTACTTTACGCCGCCGAGCCTAATGAAGTTAACACCATCCTCTTTGCCCGATGCAAAGCTAACGGTTCCGCTATACTCGGAAGCCTTATCATCTTCAAAGGTGAAAGTGATCTCATCAGCCTCATTGTCAACCTTGTACTCGCCCTCGAAGGATGTGGAAACACCAAACGCCTCAGCGGTTATGGTTACCTTGCCAAAGGCGCCGAATTCGTAGGTTACTCCGCCAATACCGGCATCAAGCTCATATTTTCCCGAAATCATAGTCACGGGACCAAGCGAAAATACACAGCTTGCGAGAGTGAATACGCATCCAACAAGAAGTACGCATACTAAGAGTGTTGATAAAACTTTTTTCATTATAATGTCCTCCTTTTTTAAGCTTTCGCTTTGTGTTAATTATAGCATATTTTCTTTTATTTGTCACTACTTTTTTTACAATTGTTTATTAAAAATTATTAAATGTTTTTTGTGCTATTTTCACATTTTTTATGAACTTTTTTACATATTTTGTGAATTTTTTTCCTATCACTTTTTTATGACAAAAATCTTATTGACAAAGAAACCAAAAAATGATAAAATAGTGGTTGTGTAATTTTTCTTTCGTTTTCAGCGGAACAATTTCTGCTCACTTCACCCCGAGCGGCAAACTCTGAAGGTCATTGCCCTTAGGCAATTACTGAATTGAGTATAATACCAATTTAATAACTATTTCTACCCGTGGTGAGTGAGAAAAAACGATTGCTAATCGTTTTTTGGATACGAAGTCCCAAGAGTGCGAGCTGTCAAAGCCGAGACTTGCGCAGGCTGCAGACAGCGACACACGAATGGTCAGGAACAGCTGGATAGCGCGTCAGACTCCGCATTCCGTAAGGAATATTGCCTTGCGAGGAGATGTTACTTTTCTTTCGTTTTCAGCGGAACAATTTCCGCTCACTTCACCCCGAGCGGCAA
>SVUD01000058.1 GCA_015063445.1 Oscillospiraceae bacterium | reverse complement strand
GCGCTGGATATGCACGGCAAAGTGCTCTGGTACAACGAGGCTATGCGAGCAATCAAGGCTCGCAATGAAAATTTCATAGGAATGGACGTTTCCACAATATTTGATGAAAATACGCCGTCGGATATTTTCTCGGACGAGCCCGTTTCTATTGACGGAAGAATTTACAGTGTACAGGGATTTACCGTTTCTGAAAAATGGGACGGCCTGTACCTTGTCGAGCTTTCTGATATAACTGCGCTCAGCGAATCGGAAAAGCGCTATAACGACGAGCGAGTTGCTGTTGCATACATCGCTATCGATAACGTTGAAGACGTTTTGCAGTACGTTCATGAAAAATTCCGTGATGCGATATCTACCGTCGACGATAAATTAAAATCGTGGGTGGATTCTATGAACGGTATCATAAAAACCTACGAAAACGATAAATACATCGTTTTATTTGATTCACACTATCTTGACTGTTGTATAAATGACAGATTCAGCATTCTAGACGAGATAAGAGAAACAAGACTTGGTGACGGTGTTTCAATTACTGTATCCATAGGTGTTTCAAGAATTCCCGGTTCTCTTGCCGACCGTGAAGCAGCGGCCAGAGAAGCAATTGACCTCGCTTTGCAGCGTGGCGGAGACCAGGTAGTTTACAAATCGGAGAATGCAACAGAGTATTACGGGGGAAAAACGAAATCTGTTTATAAGCGCTCAAGCGTTCGTTCACGTACTTTTACTACTCAGTTGACGTCTGCTATAGCAAGAGCGGATAACGTGATTATTATGGGACACAGATACGGTGACTTTGATTCGTTCGGAGCTTCTGTAGGCGTTTCCGTTTTGTGCGCTCTTTGCGGTGTAAAATCAAATATCGCCGTTGATATGCGTGATAAGAATCTTTCTCCGTGCATTAATATGCTTGAAAAAACGGATCAGTTTTTAAACGTGTTCGTTGATAATGCCGAGGGACTTGATCTTGTAGGTCCTGACACGCTGCTCGTTCTTGTGGATCACAACACTTTTATAAGGTCGCAATTTGCCGATATTGCGCAAAAGGTTGATAACGTTGCAGTTATAGACCATCACAGAACTACAGAACAGATGCCCAAGACGGTAAGACTTTCTTACATTGAGCCGAGCGCTTCAAGCTCGTGCGAGCTGGTTTCCGAGATGCTTGAAAATGCAATCAGCTCACACAATCTTTTGAAGGAAGTAGCGGATATGCTTCTTGCGGGAGTGTTGCTTGACACAAAGCAGTTCACAAGAAACACAGGCACGAGGACGTTTGGCGTTGCTCAGTATCTCAGGGGCGCCGGCGCAAGTCCTGCGGACGTTTACAGCATGTTCAAAACCGATCCCACAGAGCTTTCAAAAGAGGCGAGATTCCATACGGCGATTACGATTTATAATGAAAATATCGCTATTTCGTGCTGCGAAGGTGAAACTGATGAATCCTACCGAATAATTGCATCTAAAGCGGCAGATAAAATGCTTTCGCTGCGGGGAATTGATGCTGCGTTCACGTTGGTACGCATTGGAGAACAGATTCATATTTCCGGACGTTCCAACGGAAAGATCAACGTTCAGTTGATTCTTGAAAAGCTTAACGGCGGCGGTCATTTTGACGTTGCGGGAGCACAGGTCTTCTCTCAATCGGTTGAGGATGTGCTAATTACGTTGAAATCCAGCATAGACGATTATATTGAAACATTAAATTAAATTTGGAGTTAGAAAAATGAAGGTTATATTACTTTGTGACGTAAAAGGTCAGGGAAAAAAGGATCAGATTATAAATGTGTCGGACGGATATGCACGCAATTTCCTTTTCCCTCAGAAAAAAGCAATTCCTGCCGATGCTAAAGCTACAAGCGAGCTTAAAAGCAAAGAAGAGTCCAAGCAGTACAAAATTTCCGAAGAGCGCAAGGCAGCTCTCGCACTTGCTGAAAAAATCAAAAATACGGTTATTGAAATTAAAATGGAGCACGGTCAGGACGGACGTCTTTACGGCTCTGTGACCGCCAAGGATATTGCAGAAAAATTGAAAGAGGCATTGGGAGTGGAAATAGACAAGCGAAAGATAGCTCTCAAGGATCCTATAAAAGCTTACGGTAACCATTCCGTTGATATTAAACTTTATACTGAAATTACGGCAACGTTCATAGTCAAAGTTTCTAATTAATCAACTATAGGAGTATTTAAATGGACGGATCAAGTCTTGTCAGGCAGATGCCGTTTTCTGTTGAGGCAGAG
Organism: Oscillospiraceae bacterium; assembly: GCA_015063445.1. The sequence goes on along the minus strand of SVUD01000058.1, from coordinate 6,857 downwards.
CAGGCACTTCTTGGCGCGATAATTTATAAGCCTGAGCTTTTCGATGCTGTGGGCGGTATGATAAGTGCAAACGATTTTTATCTTGAAGAGCATAAGCATATTTATTCCGCACTTTCTACAATGTATATGCAGAGCAAAACAATTGATACCGTTACACTTGTTAATGCACTTGTGGAGCAGGGGGATAGGGATGAAGCGGGCGGAATTCAATATATATCTCTTATTGCCAGCACTGTACCATCCACGTCTAATATCAGAGATTATGCAAAAATCGTAAAGGATAAAGCGGTATTACGCAAACTCATCAACGTATGCGATGATATATCCGAAACTGCATACGAAGAAGGCGAGCCGGTAAGAAAGATAATCGACAGCGCAGAGCAGAAGATATTTGATATTTCCAACAATAACGAAACGAAAGAATTCAGGCATATCAAGGATATTCTTCAGAACGTTTACCGTGATATAGAAATGCTTTCGGAAACCGGTGGTGCGCCTACGGGAAGTAAAACCGGATTTTCCGATCTTGACAGAGTTCTTATACAGATGGGTAAAGGCGATTTGATAATAGTAGGCGCCCGCCCCGGTATGGGAAAAACATCGTTTGCTATGAATATCGCAACAAACGTTGCAAAAACTAAGAAGGCTGTTGCAATTTTTTCACTTGAGATGTCAGGTGAGCAGCTTGTTTCCAGAATTCTTTCGAGCGAAGCCCTTATAGATTCACGCTCTCTCAGAACAGGTCAGCTCAAGCCTGAGGATTGGGACAATCTCGCAGGAGTTACGTCTTCGCTTTCGGGCTGTGATATTTTTATTGATGACACATCGGCAATTACATCAACCGAAATGCGCTCCAAGCTTCGCAGACTTTCAAATCTCGGACTCGTTGTAATAGACTACATCGGTCTTATGCAGTCAACCTCAAAGAGCGATAACCGTGCACAGCAGGTTGGTGAAATTTCAAGAGATCTTAAGATTATGGCAAAGGATCTCGGAGTTCCGATTATTTGCTGCGCTCAGCTTAACAGAGGTACAGAACAGAGAGGTGGAGAGGCGAAAAAGCCAACGCTCTCAGACCTTAGAGATTCGGGTTCAATCGAGCAGGATGCCGATATCGTTCTCTTCCTTTACAGAGATGAATACTATAAGGATATAAGCGGAAATCACGATGCCGATCCCAATGCAGCAAACACTGCCAATACAGCAGAGGTTATCGTAGCCAAAAACAGACACGGTTCCTGCGATAACGTGAAAATGGGATGGATTGGACAGTTTACAAAATTCAGAACACTTGAGGAAAATAAAACGCCTTGAACAAATTAACACAATCTCTTTTTTCTACAAAAGAGGGAAAAGCGCTTTACCAAAATTTTTTATCTGCGGTAAAAGACTTTGATATGCATAAGCTTATTCTTGACGGAGTTCTTATCGGATTATCGGGAGGTGCCGATTCGGTAGCTCTTCTGCTTTTGTTTCTCGAATATAGAAAAAGCTTTGATTTTAAACTGAAAGCGGTTCACATTAATCATTCCATAAGAGGACAAGAAGCAGACTCGGATGAAAAATTTTCCAAGAACCTTTGCGAAGGTCTCGGCATTGAATTTGAATCGTTCAGAATTGACGTGCCGAAGCTAGCTTCAGAACAAGGGATTGGGATTGAGGAGGCTGCCAGAAATGCACGGTATAAAAAATTTGGTGAGATTATAGCATCCGAAGAAGAGCTTTCCTGTATTGCAGTAGCTCATAATGCTACGGATAATCTCGAAACCGTTATATTCAATATGATGCGCGGCTCCGGAATAGTAGGTATATCGGGAATACGTCCCGTCAGAGATAACATTATTCGGCCTTTGATTTATTCATCAAAGGAGCTGATAGTCAGCGCTTTGGTTAAGTCGGGAATTATGTTTGCTCTTGACTCAACTAATTTATCCACCGAATATACCAGAAACTATATAAGAAATGAAATTTTACCTAAGCTTAGAACAATCACCGAATCCCCCGAGCGTATGTGTACGAGATTTACGGCTACGCTTCGTGAGGACAGCGATTTTTTGATGAAGCTTGCGGAAAATTTCATTAACGAAAATTCTAAAAACGGTGTGATACCCACAGCGGAGCTTAAGAAACTGGAAAAGCCTGTTTTTTCCAGGGTTCTTATGCTTATGTGCAAAGAAAAAACTTTGCCTTCTCCCGAAAAGGTTCATATCGATTCTGCTTTTTCATTGATTGGAAACGGTGATTTTTCCGTTTCTTTGCCGGGAGGAAAAGCTTTTGTTTCGTACGGAACAGAGACATTTATCGGTAATTCTTGCGTGGAAAAAGAAGATTTTATTTTTCAAATCAAAGAAGGCATAAATGAATTTCCGGGATTTTCGAGCATAATATATTTATCGAAGAACAAAAGCTATGATTGTTTTTCGAATATTTACAAAAAATCTATACAAGTCAAGATTAAATTTGATATAATTAATAATAGTTTGTACGTCCGCTCAAAGCGGGATGGAGATACATACCGCTTTGGTAAAATGACTCGCAAACTTAAAAAGTTATTTAATGATAGAAATATTTTACCTTCGCATAGAAAGGATGTGCCGATTTTTTGCGATTCGGAGGGAATTATTTGGGTTCCGGGCTTTCCGATTCGCGACGGTATCTCTGCGGGTGAGGAATGGTATATAACAATACTGAATCCGATTTCCGATGATGCGCAGGGAAGATGTTTCGTTGTCGCAAGTAACTGATTTTAGAAAGGCATGGATAATACTTAATGAAGAAAAACTATAAAAGCATATTGGTGCTTGTACTGATAATCGCAGCGGTGATTCTTGGTGTTTCCGTTATCTCAAGCACACTCCTCGATGACGACAAGCTTACCTATAGTGATGTTCGATGGTATCTTGAGGAGGATCTTGTAAAATCCTTTGTTCTTGATGGAAACGGCGTCCTCAAGCTTGAACTTTATGAACCGGAGAAAAACGACGACGGTGAATTCAAACGTGAACCGCAATATAATAATAAAATAGCCATCGTTCATAAGAACGGAAAGCCGGTTTATCATAATTATTCCTATGAGCTTGGATATGGTTTCCAGCCTGAAGAAATCAACGAGCTTGCTTGGCGTAATTACCAGAATTATCAAAAAGATAATTCCAGGCCCGGACTCGAAGAATATAATTACGAACCATCGGCAGGAACTCCGTGGTATCAGATATATCTTCCTTATATAATTGTAGCTCTTCTTTTTGGCGGTCTCTGGTTTTTCCTTATGAGACAAGCGCCCGGTGGCGGAAAGATGAATACCTTCTCAAAATCTAAGGCGAAGGTGAATTACAACGATAAAGATCCCGTAAAATTTTCAGACGTTGCGGGCGCTGATGAAGAAAAAGCCGAGCTTGAAGAGGTAGTTGAATTCCTCAAAGATCCTGCGAAGTTTGTTAAGCTTGGAGCGCGAATTCCTCGCGGTGTTCTTCTTGTAGGCCCTCCCGGTACGGGTAAAACCCTTCTCGCAAAGGCTGTTGCGGGAGAAGCGGGCGTTCCGTTCTTCTCAATTTCGGGTTCGGATTTTGTAGAAATGTACGTCGGTGTCGGCGCTTCGAGAGTTCGTGATCTTTTTGAAAATGCGAGAAGAACTCCTGCAAGCATCATATTTATAGATGAAATAGATGCTGTCGGACGTCACAGAGGTGCAGGACTCGGAGGCGGTCACGATGAAAGAGAACAGACTCTTAACCAGCTCCTCGTAGAAATGGACGGCTTTGGAACTAATTCGGGTGTTATAGTAATGGCGGCAACCAACCGTCCTGATATTCTTGACCCCGCACTTCTTCGTCCCGGACGCTTTGACAGAAGAGTTACCGTTAACTATCCTGATATGAACGGAAGAGAAGCAATACTTCGTGTTCACACAAGAAATAAGCCTCTTGAAGAGACTGTTGATCTCAGAAAGATTGCTCAGACAACCATTGGTTTTACAGGTGCAGACCTTGCTAACCTTATGAACGAAGCAGCTTTGCTTGCCGCAAAAAAGAACAAGGCTCTTATCGGTATGGAGGATATCGAAGAATCATATATGAAGCTTCTTCTCGGTCCTCAGAAAAAATCCAAGCTCAGAACCGATGACGATAATAAGCTTTGCGCTTATCACGAAGCAGGTCACGCAGTCGCTTCTTACTATTGTAAGCACACCGATCCTGTAAAGCATATCACAATTATTCCTGCAGGATCTGCAGGCGGTGTGACGATATCCGTTCCTACCGAAGACAGAATGACTAACTCCAAAAAGCAAATGATTGATAAAATAATCGTTGATCTTGGAGGTCGTGTAGCCGAGGAAATCGTGCTTGACGATATTTCTACAGGTGCTTCCAGCGATATTCAGAATGCTACGAGCATTGCAAGAAATATGGTTACAAGATTTGGTATGAGCGAAAAACTCGGAACAGTGCTTTACGGATCTGAGCACTCTTCGGATGAAGTTTTCCTCGGAAGAGACTTCTCTTCGGGCAAGAATTATTCGGAAAAAACTGCTGCTGAAATTGATGAAGAAATCAGAAGCATTATTAATTCCGCTTACGAAACCTGTAAGAAATATCTTACTGAAAACATTTCAAAGCTCCATTTTGTTGCTGAGTTCCTTTTGAAAAACGAGTCGATGGACGAAGAGCAGTTCAAGGCTGCGATGGAAATGGATAATCCTACCATTGAAGAAATTGAACAAATCGCAGTTGACAAGAAAAAGAAGAGTGAGGCAGAAAACAAAACAGCTCACGAAAATAATGCTAAGGCGGAGGCTGAGGCTAAAGCGAGAGCAGAAGCTGAGGCCGCTGAGTCGGACAGAATTGCCCGTGAAGCATTTGGCGCTTCTACAGGATTTTCAAGCGATGATTTCTTCAAAAACGTATGGCAAGCTCCTGCGGAGAATGAAGAAGCCAACGAGAAAAAAGAAAAATCGGAAGAAAACTCGGACAGCTCCGATGATTCCGATAAACAAAATTAAAAAATATTTTTACAAGCTTTGGTATAACTTGCCAAAGCTTGTTTTTATTAAAAGAAAAAGTGATACCTTAAAAGTTATAAGGTATCACTTTTATATTGGTTAATTAAATTGTATGAATGCCTTTTTCTGCGATTGCATTAGGATCAAGCTGATATTTCTGCTGCTTTCTCCACTCAAAGAATTTAATTGCAACCTGCTCGAAGAGAGCGAGTGAAAGAAGGTCTTCATCCTGCTCACGATAAGGAGCGACTCTTTCTCTGAGAGAATCGATCTCGGGAGCAATTTTATCAGCGGGACGGTAGTCGATTATCTCGTCATCACCGATAATCTTCTTTTTGAATTCTTCATCAATGGGAGCAGGGCATTTTCCATACTCGCCGCGAACGAGTCCTTTAAATTCCTTGGTTACCCTTGAGTATCTGCCTTCAGCACCGAAAATAACGTTGTTAACAGCCTGAGTACCAACTATCTGAGAAGAAGGAGTTACGAGAGGGGGATAGCCTGCATCAGCTCTTACGTTTGCAACCTCCTCAAGAACCTCTTCAAGCTTATCGGATTTTCCTGCCATCTTGAGCTGAGAAATAAGGTTAGAAAGCATTCCGCCGGGAACCTGATAACGAAGAGCATTAACGTCAACCTTGAGAACCTTGGTGTCAATAAGTCCTGATGCGATGTAATCTTCGCGAATCTTATTGAAATGCTTTGCAACCTTGTCAAGATCAACAAGATTAAGACCGGTATCATAAGGAGTTCCCTGAAGCGTCGCTACAAGAGATTCTGTAGGAGTATGAGAGGTTCCCATTGCAAGAGGAGAAATTGCGGTATCAACACCGTCAGCGCCCGCCTCAATCGCCTTAAGGAGAGTCATTGAGCCAAGACCAGAAGTGTAGTGGGTATGAACGTGAATCGGGATCTTGACACTGTTTTTAAGAGTTTTAACAAGCTGATATGCCTCATAAGGTCTGAGAAGACCCGACATATCTTTAACGCAAATAGAATGTGCGCCCATTTCCTCAAGCTGCTTTGCATAAGAAGCAAAGCCCTCGTTAGTGTGGAAAGGGGAAGTGGTGTAAGAGATAGCGGCCTGAACGTGTCCGCCTTCTCTTATGGTAGCTTTGATTGCTGTTTCAAGGTTTCTTGCATCGTTAAGAGCATCGAATATTCTGATTATGTCAATACCGTTAGCGATAGATTTCTGAACAAAATATTCAACAACGTCGTCTGCGTAGTGGCGGTATCCGAGAATGTTCTGACCTCTGAAAAGCATCTGAAGCTTTGTATTTTTTGCATGATTTCTTATTGTACGAAGCCTTTCCCAAGGATCTTCTTTAAGGAATCTCAAGCAAGAATCGAATGTTGCGCCGCCCCAAGCTTCCAGTGAATAATAGCCAACCTTATCCATTTCGTCAAGAATTGGAATCATCTCTTCGGTAGTCATTCTGGTTGCCGCAAGAGACTGGTGAGCGTCACGAAGGACGGTTTCTGTAATTAATACCTTTGGCATTTTAATTTCCTTTCCGTGTTATATTATAAGAAGCTGAGGAACACGCCCGCTGCAACGGCAGAACCGATAACGCCTGCAACATTGGGGCCCATAGCGTGCATAAGAAGGAAGTTGGAGGGATCAGCTTTACGTCCCTCGTCCTGAGCAACACGCGCTGCCATAGGAACTGCCGAAACACCGGCAGAGCCGATAAGAGGATTGATTTTTCCGCCTGTGAGCTTGCACATAATCTTACCTGTAATAAGACCGCCGCAAGTAGAAATAATGAATGCAGCAAGACCAAGTGCTATAATTTTAATTGTGTCAATGTGAAGGAAATTCTGCGCGTTGGCGGTAGCGCCTACCGAAACACCA
>SVUD01000005.1 GCA_015063445.1 Oscillospiraceae bacterium | reverse complement strand
GCAGTAATGTATTCAGTTGACCGATACTAATTGACCGAGGGCTTGAACTGCTATTTTGCATAGAAGTTCAGCACACAAATAGATTGAGCTTCGTTTCTTGTAAGTTATTCGGTTTTTAATGAATAGTTTTAGAAGGTATCAAGGCAAAGACCTTGGTTTTATATACTCATCGAAAGATGGGAGCTTGAATTGTTTGGGTTTCGCAAAAGCGAAGCCTTTTTTTAATGAAAAACGACCTTAATAGGTCGGAGTGTAAGCTGAGTAATGTATTCAGTTAACCGATACTTGCTCTATGTATTTTGATATTTTTTCCCGTTTTCCTTCCTCGACGTACGCTTGTACGCCATCAGAACGAAGAACGAAAAAATCTATTCAAAATCCAAAAGAGCACCATTGACGAGGGCCCCGACTGCTATTTTGCAATAGAAGTTCAGCACACAAATAGATTGAGCTTCGTTTCTTGTAAGTTATTCGGTTTTTAATGAGCAGTTTTAGAAGGTATCAAGGCAAAGACCTTGGTTTTATATACTCATAACGACAATCGAAAGATGGGAGCTTGAATTGTTTGGGTTTCGCAAAAGCGGAGCCTTTTTTTAATGGAAAATTGAAAGTGGAAAGTTGAAATTAAGTTTCTGCTACTCTACATAATTCAAAAAATATAGCATCTAAAAAAACTCCAAAGTAAAAACAGACGATATCTACCGTGTTAAGAAAAACGACCTTAATAGGTCGGAGTATAAGCTGAGTAATGTATTCGGTTAACCGATACTTGCTCTATGTATTTTGATATCTTTTCCCGTTTTCCTTCCTCGACGTACGCTTGTACGCCATCAGAACGAAGAACGAAAAAATCTATTCAAAATCCAAAGAAAGCAAATACAATTTATATCAAAGGCGTTTAAATAATAAAAGTCGATTTGCGGCATTTAGAACTGCAAATCGACTTTTATTATTGTTTTTTGTAAACGAACTTAGATTGTGAGTGTTTTTATGCTTTGGATCATACGTTTGTATATTTTTCTCTGTACTGCTTTGGTGTTAGTCCTGTTGATTTTTTAAATGTTCTGTCAAAACTTCTCTCGCAGTTAAAACCACATTCAAGTCCAATGCGGAACGTACTCATATCATCATTAACTAAAAGCGCTTTAGCATAGTTTATGCGAAAAGAATTTTTGAGTTCTACAAACGTTATACCTAACACGTTAGTTAGGCAATGAGAAATATGACTGCAGCTGTATCCAATAAAAGAAGAACAGTCGGATAAAGTTATGTCATTATAAAAGTTGTTATGCAAGTAAGTTAGGGTTGCGCTTATCAATCCCGAATTGCTTTTTTTGTTTTCAAAAGGTGTAGGCGCATTGGAAATGTATTCGTCGAATATAGGGTAAAGTAATGCTTTTAGATGACGAACACCGTGCTTGTCAAGTTTTGTAAGATTTTCATTAGTATCAAACATTCTTGATTCTACAAATTTTTTTAGCGTCTCGGATGGAGTAAATATCACATTTTCGTATTCGTTATACGCATTTTCATTTCGTATTATATCCATAACTAAGGTGTTCGGAAATAGAAGCATCCAAAGTTTTGCGTTTTTTCCATCTTCGGTATAGAGACCGTGAGCTTGATAAGGATACACCAAAATCATATCACCTGCTTTGGCTATAGCCCTCTTTTTATGTATTGTTACTCTAATTTCCCCTTCGATAACGTAAACAAGCTCTAAAAGCTGATGTATATGTATGGCTTTTCTGTATCGTTCATTGTGAAAACTAGCTCTTACCGAATCGTCTTTAACGAAGTTCTGCTGCTGTATTAAAGGCATAAAACCTCCCCGATAAAGCGTATTATGTCTATTATTCTACAATATTTGTCTAAAAAAGTCAATAGTTTATGATATAATAATTACGCGGGAGAAAATCCTAAAACAAATTTTGGAGGTGCTATATGAAAAAATATTTGAAAAAAATTCCTTTTTTGGCGTTACTCATGCTCTTAATTTCTATTATGGCAGTAAACGCATTTGCAACGACAGATGAGGGACTTTCGTTTACCAAATCCGGAGATGCGGATAAGTGGCATATGAGAAAACCGCTTGAAAGCGCTCCATATTCGTTTGAATTCTGGATAAAGGTTCCTGAAACGATTGCAGATGATACCCGAATCGGTTACATGTTTAGTAACTACGACGGCGGATCTAATACCAGCACGTATTACGGAAATCAGACGTACGGAAACCGTACGATATCGCTTGAAGTATTAGCCGGGGGCGTACCTCAGCTTATATACGGTCCTGATAATGGTTCGGGAGCATTGGGATCTCGAAAAAATATAGCTTTTGATCAGGTTGACGTAAGGACGGGTGAATGGATGCATCTTGCGATAGTTAAGGAAGCTGATGCTGTTGTATGCTACGTCAACGGTGAAGCAAAACAGTCTATTGCGGATAGCCAAAAATATTACAAAGACGATATTCTTCAGCCATATGCTATAGGCGGAGATAACAGAAGCGGTAATACATACTATTTCCGTGGAAGTATGAAGGGTGTTACGGTTTATAAAGACGTAAGAACCGCAGAAGAAATCACGGCAGCGTATGCTAACGGGGTAAATCTCACCGACGTTAATATGCTTCTTCATTATGACCTCACTCAGAAGCCTACGAATAACTTCATTGAGGATCTTAGTGGACACGGCAACAACGCAATGAAGAAGGCTTATGACGGTTACACACCTGCTGCGAGCGATATAGGAGCAAAGGGAACGGGTTCTCTTGGTTCCGGAGCTGTCGTTGATCCTGAGCCTTATGATTATTCTTTTGCTGTCGTAGGAGATACGCAATACATAACAAGCTGGGATACTGCGTATATTGACGGTGTTAAAAACGAAAACACACACCTCAATTTGCTTTACGATTGGATTATCGCTAATAAGAACAAGAAAAATATTCAGTACGTAATGGGACTCGGTGACATAACCGATAAATATAACGTTAAGTACAATAACAGCACCACAGGCGCTTCACATGATACCGCAGCGGAGTGGGCATGGGCGTATAGTCAGATAAGTCGTCTTGATGGGGTTATTCCTTACTCTGTCGTAAGAGGAAATCACGATAATGAGACGTATTTTGACAAATATTTCGCTAATGACACGTATAAATCTCAGTTCAGCGATCCGGATTACTCTGATAACTCGGTTTGCTTCTTTGAAGAGGGGAGTGTATTAAACGCTTACAATAAGTTCACCGTAGGTACAGAAAAGTATCTGTTACTTTTACTCGACTATAATCCGACGGATGAAGCGCTTGCGTGGGCGTGTGACGTTGTTGAAAGAAACAGTGATTACAGAGTAATAATTAATACGCACTCCTATCTTTCGAGCGATAAAAGTTTAACGTCCGACGGTGGAAGCGATATATGGGAAAAATTTGTCGTCAAGTATGAAAATGTCGTTCTTGTTCTTGCCGGTCACAAAATAACATCGGATATTGTTAAAAACGAGCGTGAGGGTGCAAACAGTAGTGCCGTAACCGAAATTCTTATAAATCCTCAGTCAAGAGACGGTCAGTACAAGTATGACACTAAGGCCGGAATGGTGGCTATGCTTTATTTCTCTAACGGAGGTAAAGATGTACGAGTTGAATATATCTCAACAGTACAGTCTACAGAAGAAACAGATGTTTATGCAAATGCTTCTAAAAATAATTTCAAAATAAAGATTATGAATACCTACTTCGATACGAAGTATGGAAGAATAACGAGCCAATATTCCGACGCGACCAAATATCCATTTGTTGTTTTCTCAAAAAATGGAGAATTTATCGGTGCGTATGAGTCGTTTATGGACTGTGCAACACCGTATGATAACAGCGGAGCTATTTATGCTGCTAAAAACCATCTTTCTTCTAACGTTTGGGAAGATAACTCGTATGGTGATGATCCTAACATTGCAACAATTTGGGTAAGAAGCGATTATGCGCTCGCCTCAAATGAAACGTATAACAATATGGCCCAGGCAAAAGGAACTATAGTGATAGATCTTGACGGACATACGATTACTGTCAGCGATGAAAAAGCGATGTTTCCGTCCACTATAAAGCCTTGGGGCTCTGAACACGAATACAGAAGCGAGTTTGAGGTTAAAGACGGAACTATTATCCTTGGCGCAAAGCAACTCATTTCCTTCAGCGCAAGTAACGGCAGTAACAGTCTTGACGTTTCAAATAAGGAATACGTTCATAGTTTTACTAACGTTAAGTTTATAGCGTCATCTACAACTACGAATTTCTTTGCGGGTTATTCTTCTTCCGTCGAGGCAAATCCCACGGCAGTATTTAACGATTGTATATTCGATTTTTCTAACGCTCCAAGTGGTATGACATTTTTCAATCTTGGAAATTCGTATATTCACACGAACGTAACCGTGAATGGCGGAGAGATTATATCTAATGGCAACGATATTGTTCTTGATAAGAATGGCACTGATACATCTAAGGTTACGTTTGGAAAGACGGAAAATGGAAATTATACGAAATTGACCGTTCCGAGTGGAACAGAGCTTTCGATAACAAGCGTTAACGATGGCGAGCTTGAATTCGTCAAGATATCCGAAAATGCAGATAGCGTAACGTATCGACTTAGACCTGCAGCTTTGACGGATATAGTTTATGCTCCTAAAATGAGTATAACTCTTGAAAGTCAGCTTGTGATAAACACATATATTCCTGTAGAAAGTACAGAAAAGTTTACATTTGACGGTGAAACATATGATAATTTCGAAAATCTTAACAAAAAAACAATAAACAAAGCAGAGTATTATGTAATTAGCATATCTCTTCCTGCGGCAGAGGCTGCAAAAACATTTGAGCTTGTTGCGACTCTTAAGGTGGGCGAGAAAAATGCTGTCGCTAAGTTCACCTTCTCAATTCCCAAGTATGCAAAGAAGGTTCTTGAGGATGTAACTGCAACAGATGTTGAAAAGGCGCTTATCAAAGACGTTCTCGCATATGTGCAGTCTGCGTATAATTACTTTGCAGAATTTAACACGCAGGCTGAGATAGCTCGAGTTAATGCTCTTGTAAATGAACTTCTCATAATAGGCGGTGATTATACCGGTGAGCCCGAGCTTAACGGAACAACTGTTGATAATGCAACGCTTATCAGCGCAACAACTCTCAATCTTGATACAAAGCCTACAATACGCTTCTATGTAGAAAAGGACGGAATAGAGTTCTTTGTGAGCGGTAAAAAACTTAACACGGTAAAGGGTAGCGATGATAAAGGCGCATACGTTGAGCTTGATGTTTATGCCTACGTACTTGCCCAAACGATTACTTATACTCTCGGTGAGGAGAGTGGAAGCTATCATATCTCTGACTATTTCTATAAAGCTATGGAAGATGAGACCGCAGAGAATTATGAAGAGCTTATTAACCTTGTATGCTGCTTCATTAAGTATACGGAGAGCGCAGCCGATTACCGAGAGTCATATCTCGCTGCAAATCCCGAAGCCTAAAGGAGGTAAATATCAATGAAAAAATATGTTACTCCCGAAATAGAAGTTTTGGAAGTTAAGTCCTCGGATATTATTGTTACTTCTCCTGGTACTGAGACGCCTTGGTACGAGGAAAATGACGGTGTATGGAGCTTTGATATAAATATATAATAAATTATCTGATTAAAATGAGAACCGGGCGTAAGTCCGGTTCTTTTTTATGAACACAAGATAGCGCAATAATATAATAGACGGCTTTGATGGAAGTGTACATAAAATGCATTCTGACAAGTCGTAAAGTCCTGTAATGAATAAGGATGAAAAGTCCAATTAAATAATACGTTGCCGTTTGCTTTTTTTGTATTGCAATTTTGAGCGTTATGTTGTAGAATAGAGATGTAACAAAAAGCAAAAGGAGACCGTTATGGTTATCGCAGAAGAAAAACGAATTTTAATTGATACGTATCCAGAGGCAGCACAGGAAGATCTTCCTATGTTTGCCGAGAACCGTGTGCATCAGCGCACGTCGGGTAATCCCTATCCAAACAAGGTTGTTCTCGAGGCTCAGCGTGACGTTCGCGAGAAGAGAGAGTATACTTTACTGACACTTGAAAATGAATATATAGAGCTTGGAATTCTTCCCGAGCTTGGAGGCAAGATATGGTATGCCAACGATAAGAAAAACGGCTACGGCTTCTTCTATAAGAACAACGTTGTAAAGCCCGCTCTTATCGGAGTTCTCGGTTCTTGGACTTCCGGAGGTCTTGAATTTAACTGGCCCTTCCACCACAGAGTATCTACGTTTATGCCCGTGGATTATTACATAGAAAGAGGAGAGGATTACGCAACTATATGGCTCTCCGAGCACGATCCCATAAACAGAATGAAGGGTATGATCGGCGTATCTCTTAAGGACGGCGAGTGCATATTCGAAACGAAGGTGAAGCTTGATAATACAACTCCTCACCGTCATTCGTTCTTGTGGTGGGAAAACGCAGCCGTTCCGGTAGATGAAAGCTATGAGATATTCTTCCCCAAGGACGTTAACTACGTTCGCTTCCACTATAAGCGTTCAGTAACAACGTATCCGATTGCCAATAACGACCGTTTTGGAGCGTTCAACGGCATATACTATAACGGTGATACCGATATTTCCAAGCATAAGAACACAAGAGACGCGACGTCCTACTTCAGCGCAGAGTCCGAGTATGATTACTTCGGCGGATATAATAACGGCAAGTGCGCAGGTGTCGTTCATATCGCAGACCACCACATCTCTCCCGGTAAGAAGATGTTTACCTGGGCGTATAATCAGCTTTCAAAGACTTGGGAAAATGCTCTTACGGATACCGACGGACAGTATGCGGAGCTTATGGCGGGCTGCTATTCGGATAACCAGCCTGACCTTACGTGGCTTCAGCCTTACGAAACCAAGACCTTCTCGCAGAAGTGGTTCCCCATTCACGATAAGGGAATCCCCGCGTTTGCAAACGATAACGGTGCGCTCTATATCTCGAATAGCGGCGAGCTTTCCATTCAGGCAACAAAGGCTATCAAGGACGCTGTAATAGTTGTTAAGAATGGCGATAGAGTTATCTTTGAATCCAAAATGGATATTCCTTGCTATGACGTTGTTACTATTTGCAACGTTGAAGCAAAGCTCGGTCTTTGCATCTGTATTTGCAGCGGCGTGATCAATTACTTCAGCTACGAAATAAAGGATCATAGCGGCAGAGAAATTCCCGAGCCCAGACGTGAGCTTCCTTACTTCAAGGAAGTAAAGACCGCAGAGGAGCTTTATCTCGAGGGCTTACACGTAGAGCAGTACAGATCTCCCGAATATTCCGCCGAGCAGTGCTATCTCGAGGCTCTTAAGAGAGACAGCGAGTTTGCTCCCGCTCAGACTGCTCTCGCAGAGCTTTATCTTAAAAACGATAACCCCGTGCTTGCGCTTGAATATGCAAATGCGGCAGAAAAATCTCTTTCGAGATTCAATATCCGTCACGAAAGCGGAAAGGCGTATTACCTTAAAGGACTTGCGCTTCTTGCTCTCGGAAAAATTGACGAGGGATACAATTATCTTTTCAAGGCTTCATGGTGCTATGATTACAAATCTCCCGCAATGCTCTCGATAGGTCTTATAGACATTCGCCGTAAGGATTATCTTAAGGCGGCAGAGCATCTTAAAGAGTCTATGTACGGAAACGGCCGCTCGGTTATTGCCGAAGCATTCCTTGGATACACCGAGTATCTCTTAGGTAATAAGGATAAGGCAAACGCCGTATGGGCATCGGCTATTGAAAAGGATAAGCTCAACCTCTACGCTTACGCATTCCAAGCAATCGTTACAGGCGATTATAAAACCTTCTCGGATCTTGTTGATACGGATATAAATCAAGTGGCGCTTGATATATCCGAGCTTCTTGCCGAGGCGGGACTTTATTCCGAGATAAGCTCTCTTCTCGAGGGAATAAGGGAGTACCGTCCTCTTGTTGCTATGACGGATATAATCCTTGCGGTTATTAACGGAAAGAAGCCCGAGAATGCTCCCGTTGGTATTGCGTTCCCCTCAAGAATGTTTGAAAAACATATGCTTGAAAAGCTTCTTGCCTCCGATCCCGATAATACTTACGCCCGTTATCTCTACGGCTGCCTTCTCTACGGAAAGGGTAACTTTGAAGAGGGAATAGAGCAGTTCGAGAAAATAGTTGCCGCAGAGGATAATTACAGAGCGCTCAGAAATCTTTCTATGGGATATTATTCTCACAGAAACAACAAATCGAAGGCTCTTGAGCTTATGAAAAAGGCTGCCTCGCTTGCTCCCAAGACCGAAAAGCAGATAACCTTCGAGTGCGCTCACCTTATGGCTAAGGTCGGCGTTGACGCAAACGAGATCGCAAGCTTTATTCTCGATAGAGGTCTTAACCGTGATGAGCTTGTAGTTGAGCTTGCAAGAGCATATAACCACGCAGGTAAGCCCGATATGGCGCTTGACGCTCTCCTCAACAGAAAATTCGTTGCCTGCGAGGGCGGTGAGCATTATATCGCGGACGAATATATGTACGCGCATTACCTCAAGGGTAAGACTGCATATCTTGCGGGAGATTACGAGGGAGCGCTCGCTATATTCAGAAGCGCTCAGATCATTCCTCAGTCGCTCGGCTCGGGACTCTGGAACAGCGTTAAGAAGGTTCCTTATCAGTACTTCGAGGCAAAGTGTCTCGAGAAGCTCGGTAAAACCGAAGAAGCAACAGCAATCTACCGTCATTTCTGCACCTACAAGTTTGACTTCTTCACCGATATGTATCTTTATACCTTCGCTTACTACGCTGCAAGAGCTCTTGAAGCGCTTGGAAGAAAGGAAGAGGGCGACAAGCTTATAAAGGCTCGCTTTGACGCTTGGAGCGCTGAGTGCGAAAGAGAAACCCTCGGTTACTTTGGAACCACGCCATTCTTTATGGGTTATATAGATGAAGCCGTATCCGCTAAGAAGCTTCACTATTCTTATCCTCTCTATCTCTATGCAAGCTATCTTGAAATTGATGCTAAGGAGTATAAGGATACCTTCTCTAAGGACGGTTACGGTCTTTACATCGAAGATTTTACAGTATAAGTATTGAAAAAATAAGCATTCTATGATAAAATGTAGTCAAACGGAGAGTGAAATCCTTCGTTTGACTATACTTTTACGGTGAATAATATGTTCTATATTCTTATCGAAGAAAATTATGCCGATAACAATAGATTTCATAAGCTTCTTGACGGAATAAGCTCGATAGCGAAGAAAAAGCACGTCGAGGTCGAGGTTTATAAAAGCGTTGACGCCTTGCCGAAGGAGTGCAGAGTTGCTATTCTTATATGCCAGTCGCTTAAATGGTCTACTGACAGAATCGGTGAATTAAACAGAAAAAATATACATCCGCTCGTCTTTGGATTCCAGTATCTCGATACTATGTATAAGTACAGCAGCATTGCTCCTAATTATACCAAATCCGCATATAGACTCACGAAGTACGTTTTATCGGGCAACGTTGGAAAGACCGCAATACTCGGTTATAACGAGGACTCGCTCCCCGATAGACTTAAATACACGGGTATCAAGTATGCGGTGAATGAATCGGGATGCGAATACGAGCTGTTTAAAAACAGCGGAGACGTTCTGCTTTGCCTTGAAGAATTCGCTAAGAAATGTGGGGAAATATCGAATATTGTATGCTGTAACGACAATATAGCCGTTATGCTTTATAATAAATATTCCGAGATCATCAAGGATAAAAGAATATGCTCATGCTCGGGTATAAAAATATCAGAATATTTTGAAAATCCGTACCCCGTGTGCCGCATAGATTATTATGAGGCGGGCATTCAGCTCGCTATGCTGTATAGATTTTTGATAAAACAGGAAACCATCTATTCAACGGTAATGACATTTGATATGGACCTCGTGGGCGCAAGTGACGATGATTCGATACCTATGGTATCACCTGCGGGAAATGAGATATACAGTGTGGCTCAGGTTGATTTTTACGGAGACAGAAGCTTTCGTGATATGGAGGCGCTTGACAATATGCTCTCGTGCTGCGATGAAACCGATATTGCGATACTCTGCGATATAACTAATGGCTCGACGTACGAGAAAATTGCGGAAAAATATTACCTTGCGATAAACACGATAAAGTACAGAGTAAAGAAAATGCTTGACGCCGTAGGAGTGGATTCAAGGCGCTCTCTTATAGCGCTCCTTGACGAATACGGAGTAAAGTTCAAAAATCCCGACAAAACAGAATAAAAATTTGGCTTGAAAAGAACCGCCGTTTGAGTTAAAATAAAGAAAAAACTCAAAAGGCGGTTTTTATTATGAAAAGCAAAATTGACAGAAAAAAAGTTGCTATTCCCACCTACCCGATAGGAAACGCGGAGCCATTGCCTCTCTTCTTTGAAAAGCGTCCTTATCAGGGAGCAAGCGGAAAGCTTTATCCCATTCCTTACGTAACCAATTTCTCGGATGAAAAGGTTGACGTTGAGTATGACCAGATCACGCTTGAGAATGATTACATAAAGGTTGAGCTTCTCCCCGAGATAGGAGGAAAGATCAACAGAGCGTATGACAAGACCTCGGATTACGACTTCATTTATTACAACAAGGTTATCAAGCCTGCGATGGTAGGACTTGCTGGACCTTGGGTATCAGGTGGTATTGAGTTCAACTGGCCTCAGCATCACAGACCTACGACTTTCATGCCCACAGATGTTTCAATCGGCGAAAAAGGCAAAGAAAAGTTTGCATATATGGGAGAAGTTGACTACTTCCATAACATGAAGGGTATGGTAAAGGTCAGTGTTGATGACGACCATTCTTACGTAAAAGCAGAGATAACCGTATATAACGGAACGCCCGAGCCGCATCCGTTTATGTGGTGGGCAAACCTTGCCGTCGAGGTAAATAACGACTATAAGATCGTATTCCCGCCGGACGTTGAGTTTGTAAATGACCACGATAGAAGAGCCGTTCTCAATTGGCCTGTCGCAAAGGGCGTATATCACACCGCAAGACCTTTTGATTACGGCGACGGAACGGATATTCATTCCTTTAATGCGGTAAAGGTTCCTTGCTCGTTTCTCGTATCTAAGGGACAGTCCGAGGGTGAGTTCGTCAGCGGATACGATGCCGGAAAGGAATGCGGAGTCGTTACGGTAGCTAATCATCACGTTGCTCCCGGTAAGAAGCTTTGGACTTGGGGCGATAGTAATTTCGGCGCAAAGTGGTGCGCAAACCTTACTGATGACGGAAGCAGATACGTAGAGCTTATGACAGGGTGCTATACCGATAATCAGCCCGACTTTACCTGGATAGCTCCTTATGAGACCAAAACCTTCGAGCAGTACTGGTACCCCGTGAAGAATATCGGTGAGGTAAAGTGCGCCGATAAGGAAATGGCTATAAATATCGAAAGACGTGAAAACGGCGTATTTGTAGGAGCTTATTCTACAAGCAAGAGAAACAACTGTCTCGTTACGATAAAGGACGAGAGCGGCGTGGTATTCGAAAAGAACATTGATGAGATATCGCCTAAGGTTACCTATACCGAGCTCGTTGACGTAGAGCTTACCGGACTTGCGGAGCTTATAGTTACCGATGCTTTGGGCGAGAAAATAATCTCTTACAAAGAATACGTAAGAGGAAATAAGGAATGCATCAGTCCGAGACTTCCCGCAAAGCGTCCCGAGGACATCGAAACCGTAGAGGAGCTTTACCTCAACGGTGCGCATCTTGTTCAGTATAAGCACTTTGCATATAAGCCCGAGGATTACTTTATGGAGGGCTTGAAGCGTGATCCTATGGATATCCGTTGCAACAAGGCTATGGGTGACTATCACCTTACCCGTGGTGATTTTACGAAGGCTATTGAGTATTACAGTAACGCAATATCCCGCCAGACTATCCGTAACTTTAACCCATATGATACGGAGCCTTATTACTCCCGCGCTCTTTGTAATTTCTATCTTGGAAACCTCAAGGAAGCGTATGATGACGCTTACCTTGCTATCTGGTCTTATCCTCAGCGTTCTCAGGGCTACTATCTTCTTGCGAAAATCGAAGCTCTTAACGGAAGAATTAAGGAAGCGGTTGACTTTATCGACCTTTCCCTTGAAACCAATGCAAAGAACCTCTTCGCTCAGTATATGAAGGGAATTCTTGTCGGAAACGCAGATATAGAGAGCGAGATTCTCGCAAAGGATCCTCTCTTCTTCGCAGGACTTAATACGGAGAAGAACGCAGTTCTCTTCGCTAATGAATATATGCAGTTCGGTCTTTATGAGAAGGCAAAGAATCTTCTTCTCGGCTGTGACGAGGGCGCTATGAAGTACTACTACCTCGCATACGTGTCAAATCTTCTCGGTGACGAGGAGAGCGCTGTCGCATACGTTAAGCTTGCTGATTCTCAGAAGTGGCAGTGCGAATTCCCATCTAAAAAGGAGAGCATTGCGGTTCTTAAATACGCTGGCACAGCTATGGCTAATTACTATCTCGGATGTATCTACTACAACTTCGAGAGGTTTGAAGCTGCGGCTGAGGCTTGGAAGAAGACCACCTCTGAAATTGAGTTTGCTCCCGCTTACAGAAACCTTTCTCTTGCATACTTTGATCATCTCGATCGCCGTGAGGACGCAAGGGCTTGTCTTGAAAAGGCGCTTGTTCTCGCTCCCGAGAGCGACCGTATATTCTATGAGCTTTCTCAGATGTACGTCAGTCTCAATCTTCCTCTTGAAGAGAGAATTGCTCTCTTTGAGAAGTACAGCTATCTCGTAAGCAAGCGTGATGACTGCACACTTAATTATTCAATTCTTCGCACAATTGCGGGTGATTACAAGAAGGCGAAGGAAATCCTCGCGTCTCACACCTTCCATACCTACGAGGGTGGAGAGGGAAATCTTACGGCTCACCACGCATGGCTTCAGTACCTTGTAGGTAAGGAGCTTTATAACGCAGGTAAGTACGAAGAGGCAAAGGCAGAATTTATAGCCGGTCTTACCTTCCCTCTGAATTATGGAGAAGAGAAGAACTACTTCGTTAACGATGCTCCTCTTTACAGTATGATTGCCGCTTGCGATAAGAAGCTCGGTCTTGATGATGAGGCAGCGGAATATCTTGCGCTTGCCGATACCACTAAGGGAGCACCTACTATTCACACTTATTTTCAGTGCAAGGCTCTTGAAGAGGTTGGAAACAACGAGCGTGCCGAATATCTTTCGAGCGCACTTATTGCGATGGGTGAGAAGCGTGTTGCAACCGCTGACGTTAACGACTATTACGGCGTAGGCTCTCCCGCATATCCCCCGTTCGGTTACGATATTGCGAAGGCTCACAATAATCAGGGTGAGACTCTTATGGCATACGGATATCTTGCAAAGGGCGACGTAGCTAAGGCTAAGGCATACATAGATAGCGTTAAGAGCAGAAACTGTGCCGATTTCAACTCTTATCTTTTCGGAGAGATCATAAAGTAATATGATGACTACCGATATAAAGCTTAAAAACGGCGGATACGTTGCTGAATTCCGCTCAGACATTGGCGGAAATTGCTACCGCCTGTACCATGAGCCTACGGGAGCGGAGATTCTCCGCTCTCCCGAAAACGAGGATATGCTTTTCTCTCAGGTTTTCCTTTTTGGAAACGCTATTCTCTTTCCGCCAAACAGAATAAGAGACGGCGAATTTGAGTTCAACGGAAAAAAATACAAATTTCCCGTAAACGAGCCCTCAACAAATTCTCACCTTCACGGAGCTCTTTATAAGGAGCCGTTTAAAATCGTAAGTCAGACAAACGATACGGTTGAGCTTCTCTATGAAGCTAAGGCGGGCGAATATTTAGGCTTTCCTCACGCATTCAGAATTTTAAGAAGCTATAAGCTTGATGAAACGGGACTTTCCGAGAAGGTTAAGGTTTTTAATGATTCGGAAGAGAAAATGCCGTTTATGCTTGCATTCCATACTACCTTCAATATTCCGTTTACCCCCGATGCGTGTGAAGAAAACTGCTATATGAAGGTAGCGGTTGGAAAAGAGCATATAAGAGATCAAAAATATTTACCCACTCTTGAATATATAGGTGGAAGAGAGAGGGAAAAGTCGCTTAATTGCGGTACTTATCAGATATGCCGTGACGCTTTGAGCGCATTTTATGATAATTTTAACACCAAATCCGAAATAATTGACACGGATAAGGGGTTAAAGATAGTTTACGAAGGAGACGAGAATTATAAATACCGCATGCTTTGGGTTAAAAAAGGCGCAAAACTTGCGGTTATAGAGCCCCAGACCTGCGCTATAGACTGCTTCCATCTCGAAGAGTCCGCGGAGAAAAAAGGACTTGTGATTATCGAGCCGAACGAGAGCAAGGAATTTGTTACAAAGTTCTCAATTGCCTCGATTAAGTAAACTTATATTGACATTTTGGTAATAAAAAGAACGAATTGGTCTTATGTTGACCTTTTCGTTCTTTTTTTGTTTATCGCTTGCCTGAAGCTTTTCTGTATTCACCCGGAGTCATTCCGGCTATTTTCAAAAAGGCTCTGTGAAAGCTTTGCTCACTTTCAAATCCGCATTCGTAGGCTATGTCTATTATTTTGAAGTCACTGCTCAGCAATAAATATTTTGCGTGGTCGGTACGCAGCGAGTTAAGTATTGTAGGGAAGCTCATATTAGGAAGGGCGCCAAGGCATTGCGAGAGATATTTGGGATTGTAGCCGAGTGCTTTTCCTACGTCCTTCAAGGTGATTTTTTCCTTGTAATGAGCGTTGACGTAAAGAAATAAAGATGATAAAACGTCGCTTTTCTTTGTGCCGATAATATTGGGTACTTGAGACGTAAATTCCGAAAAAACGGTATAGAACATCGCCTTGATTTTTCTTGGAACTAAGTTATCGCTTACGTGGTAGGGATGCTCAAATTCTCTGATAACGTCATTTATCTGCGCTTTTATAGAATCAGTAGCTTTAAAAACCGATCTTTCTCTGTTGTGGAAAAAGTCTACGTCAACGTGATAGTTTGGCACGCAATTGTTTGTAAAAACACACATATAAAATTTGACCACATCTTTGCTTGAAAAGTCGTGCATCTGGAAGGGTGTTATAACGGCAATTTCTCCCGGGTGTATGGAGTATTCCTTTCCGTCTATAACCGCGTCAAGTGCGCCTTCCATAACGTAGACAATCTCGGAAAACTGATGGATATGTGATTTGATTTCGTATTTTAATTTTTTGACGGAGCCTCTGTATCGTTCCCCGTATCCGAATTCTTTTGGAAAAATTATCATAAATCCGCCTCTCGAGAATCTAACTTTTTGTTAGTTATTATACCACTAAAGCCTATTAAAAGTCAATATAAAAGTGATAAAATGGTAGTAGAAAACTTTTTAGAAAGGATTTTCCATCATGAAAAACAAAAGAAAAGGCTTGATTCTTGTTACTCTTCTTCTTTTAGTTTGCGTTGCGGTTGGATTTGCCGTAAGCGCTGAAACCGAAGAAAGAACGGATGCGATGACCGCCATCGAAGCGGCGTTTGCCGAGTACAAGATCGGAGAAACAAAAAAGGCAGCTAAGGATGATTACGTATCCGAAGCTCCCGAGGTAACGACCTATTACGACTATAACGCTCACGGTGTCGCAGTTCCCGATTATAAGGGCACTCAGCTTGTGCTCTATGTCGTAAACACTCTTACCGAAAGAATAGGAACGAAAACCGATGTTGATATCATTCGCGGCATGCTTGACCGCGGATATATAGTAGCGGTTGTTGACTACCTGAATCATAAGGATGCCATTTCACCTAACGTGGATTGGTCTACGCAGATTCAGCGTACTAACGTGCTTAAGGGTAATTACTTTACCGATAACACTTATATTCCCGAAGGGTCGTATCTCGACAACTACGTAGTACCCGCGGGATATGACGTATCTCTTTATTTGCCGTTCTGGGAAACCGATAAGCACGGTGCTGAGGGTTCTCTTGAGAGAATAGTTGAAAACTGGAATACCGATTTCAGAAAAACTAATCAAGACGTAGTTATTCCTTGGATTGATGAAAACGGCGCAAAAAAATCAACGCAGAATGACTTTAACGGAAACGAGCCGGAATGGTATTCTGATGCGGCGGGAAAAACCGTTGATAACGAAAACGGAACGTATACCAAGGTGAAATGGACTCTTGCAAAGGAGATTTTCGATTGCGTAGACCCCGAGGGCAATGAGCTTGACCTTACGCTTTATATGCACATAGTGTACCCCACGTTCACGGAGGACGCCCCCATAGAAAAGGCTCCGATACTTGCCGATGCCAACTCGTCGGGACACTTAACGACTGCTGTAACGAGCGCTGATATAAGACCTATCGTAAACGCCGGAATGTTCAACGGATACGTAGGTGTTGTATACGATTATCTCTTTTTCCCAATGGCGAGAAACGAGCATTACGGATATTACGACGGAAATAAATCAAACGGCGGATATACGTACGACCAGATGAATTATGCGCTCCATCTTTACAACGATAAGAGAATAAATACCGCGGCGATGAGATATCTCAGATATCTTGCGCTCTCCGAGCCCGATAAATATAGCTTTGATACGGACGCTATCGGCGTATACGGTAACTCAAAGGGCTCTTGGATAACATTCCTCGGAAATCCCGAGCTTAAGAATTATACCTCCACCGATACCTCGCTCACAACTTCTGAGCTTGAGGAGCTTATGGATGCGAGAATCAACGCGTATATTTCGAGGCGTCAGTTCCCCGGTCACGCGGATGAGACGAGATATCAGGTCGGAGAAGAGAACTGCCAAACTAAGAGCATCACAAAGAACGGCATTACCATCGATAAGGGCGAGCTTCAGCCTTGGCTTACGTACGAGGGCAAGGAAATCCTCGCTAACGCCAATTTGCTTTATCCTTGCTGCGGTCCTATGACGGAGGATATGGTTGAAGGTCATGCTCCGATGTTTGCGTCAATGAATCTTCAGGATAACTATAATTCCGCATACGCGTCTTCCAATGACAGAGCGATACTTATGAAGAATATGGATATCCCTTCTCTTGCGGTAATAGCAGACGTTGGACATATGTATACCTTCGGTCCCGATCAGATAACGGGTATAGATACCTACAAGGCCATGTTTGACTTTATGGGATATTACCTTAAGCACGATGCGGTAAAGGTTCTCTACGTAATGCCGCTTGCGGGTACGGAGAATATTGAAACGGACTCTTCGTTTACAGTTAAATTTACAGGTCCTGTCGATATAAGCGAGATTGCAAAGATATCCGTTAAGGATAATGCCGGAACTAAGTATGAGGGTGCTTGGTCATCCGCATACGGAAAAACCGAGTGGACCTTCACCCCCGATACACAGCTTCTCGGAAACGCTGAAATTACACTGACCGTTCCAAGCGGTATTGCCGCAGATAACGGCAAGGGTATGGAAAGCGATTACGTAGCAAAATACAGCACTAAAAACGAGGGCAGCGCGTCAGTTGTTACAGTAAAGGGAGATAACGGAATTTACTTCGTATGTCCAGCGCCCGATATGAATAACGCATCGGACGTATTCCTCAGATTCCGTGTCAACAATCCTGCCGCAAACGTAGCCGAGCTTTACACGGTAAGCGGCTTCAGTATGGAAGACCCAGACGCTTCATCTATAGGAGACTTGGTTGGAAGCGTTAATCTCAGAGGAGAGGGATATTACGAAATAGACGTCACCGAAGAGATAGGAAACGCATCCGAGGAAACGGTATTCCTTCTTAAAGCTCAGAAGGCCGCAAGCGTTATAAGCGGTGAATACTTAAGCTCGGTAAAGAAGGGCAGAGACGTAACTCTTACGGCAAATACTACCGCTCCCGACGGAACCGACGCAACGAAGATAGTTGTGGGCGTAAGTAAGCAGTACGCCGCGCAGAACCACTATTACTACCAGTATCCCACAGAGCTTTTCACGAATAATCAGCTTATAAAGAGCACGGCTATAACCAAGGACGATACAGGCCGCAGATTCATTATAACTCTCAGAATATACGATACTACCACAAGACTTGTAAACGTAAGACTCAACGGCGCAACCGCCCTTGCTTACGGAACGATAGACGTCGAGGGAAGCATATATAACTTCTACACGTCTGCCGGCGAATGGGTAGAATATAGCTTTGAATACGTTGTAACCGAGACCGATTTCGGTGACGTCAGCGAGCAGATCAAAAAGCTTACCCTTAATATTCAGCCCGACGGCGCAAACGAATCTCCCGTATACGTTTCGAACCTTACCGTTACCGAGATAGTAACGGATATTGACGTTGTCGAAAACGAGTGTTATCTTGTTAAATCTTATGACGAAAATAACGCTTACAAGGCACCCGTGTCAGAAAATCCCTTCTCAATAGGCGAGAACGGATATGTAACTCTTAATGCGGCTCTTTCCGCCGCAACCGATGGCGCTGTAATTACGATGAACAAAAATTACCGCCTCACTTCTCTTGATTCATTTACGGGATATGAGAAGCTTGCTTCGCTTACCGTTGATATGCAGGGATACAGAATTTACCTTGATAACGAGCTTCCTCTTATCAACGCATACGCAAGCTCCAATACTAAAGAAACTACCGTAATTTTCAAGAACGGTGCCGTTTCTGTAAACAATAGTTCACTTATTAAGGCAACAGGAACAACTTCGGGCAATGGCAAGGTATTCAATATCGCATTTGAGAACGCTTATATCTATACCGCTGTCGGCGCTTGGATCACGGACTTTATGCTCGATAGCTCGTCATCCTCTGCCGCATCCGATATAAACGTATCTCTCATTGATACTGTAATAAACGTAGATACCAAACGCTTAACCAAGAATCCGTTGACGGTATTCTCGGGCATAAACGGAACACCCGACGTTGACTATACAGTCAAGGGCGGAAAATTTGTTACAGATAGCTTCGTAAGAATGACGTTCGTTGAGGACTACAGAGCCTTGACTCTCGTTGCCGATGCAGGCGGTGAATACACTAAGCTTCATACCTCGGCATCCTCCTTCATTCTTAAAGGCATAGCCGCGGGACGTTCAGACGGATACGGAATATATACCCTTGAAGCATCCGACGGAATAAGAGCTGTATATTCAACGGTTCTCAATCCCTTGGCTACTCCTTACGGTATTATTTCCGATGCATATGAGAATATTGAGCTTTACCCTGTTATCATCTTTAATAAATCCGGTGATTTCTGCAAGGGATACGATCAGCTCTCGGGAGCTCTTAACTATTTCGGAACCTATTCCGAGGGAGATGAGTGGTATATTTACGTAAGGCGTGATTACACCTACTCGAGAAAGTTTGATAACCTCTCAAACGGTAACGGAACTCTTTACGTTGACTTTGGCGGACATACCGTAACTCTTGCTAAGGTATCCGATACCGACAACAAATCCGCGGTAATGCTTTACAATGCGGATGCGAAAAACAACGGCGATATAACCGTAAATACTTATAACGGAACGCTTCTTCTGAATTCTGCGGGCGCGGTCAGAATTCTTGGCTGGCATACGGCAAATTATGATACAAGCGACATCAAGAGCTTTAACTTTGGATTTGAAAATATCAAGTTCGCTCTTGCCGAGGGCGCTACGACGAGTAATCTTATTACGTACAATTACGAAAGAAGCGGCTCGAGCGCAGCTCCCGCATATAATGCGATGACGTTTACCGACTGTGTGTTTGATATCACAGGCGCAACCAAACAAATCAAGCTCTTCACGGTAGGTAACTACAACGGCGGTCAGGTTCTTTCGGGCGCCTACAACGTAAACGGCTGTGAGATAATCGCGGATAACGCCGCAAATCTTGACGTATACGACCTCGTTGCGAATACCGGAAGCTCTATCAACTTCAATAAGAACTCGAACGGCGAATACATAACCGTAACAGTTCCCGAGGGAAGCACTCTCGCAAGTGAAACTTACGTTTCGGCAAACGAGGGACTTATGGAGCTTACGGAGCTTGAAACTGTAAACGGTAAGACAACATATACCTTAACCAAAGCAGACGTTTCACTCATTACTCCTTACGGAACGCTTCCTGCGGAATACGCTTCCGTCGAAAGCTATCCTTGGGTAGTGTTCAAGAAAAATGCTGACGACACTTACACGTGCATCGGTGGCGGAACAAAGTTCACAACGCTGGTTATGAGTCTTGCTACAGAGACCGCGGGTGACGGAGCTGTTATTTATCTTCGTAACGACTACAATATGCAGACTGCTGCTAACGCGGCGGGCGTAACGTATATAGGCCGTCTTAACGGTAGTGTTACCGTAGACCTTGGAGAAAATACCGTAACGATGGGTAACGGCGGCAGCGCGGACGCCTTCCTCAAGTGCGAGCCTTACGCTAACGGATACGTTACTACGTTGACGGTTAAGAACGGTAATATCGTGTGCGGTCCCGATCCTTTGGTCAGATTTGCCGCGGTCAAGGCGACGACCAGCTCGCCTACCAGAACTCCCGCCGCTTACTTTGACGCGGACGACACGAATCCTCAGACGTTCAATATAATCTTTGACGGTGTCATTATAGATGCGGGAACGGCAATCACTAAGGATTTCTCAATAACGAACTCTTATTCTACGGCATCGAGCAAGGTCAATGCAAACGTAAAGCTTAAGGATTGCGATATCAATATTACCAATACCTCGGTTTCGATATCCCTCTTCAAAACGCTGGCAAGCAAAACCGTGGAAATTATAGCTCCCCAGTGCGTTATAGAAGGCGGAACTATCAGCATAGCATCAGTTGCAAAGGTTGCGTGGGAAAGCTATCTTCACACCATAGGCGCTACGGCAACACTTAAGTTCAAAAAGGATACAAACGGAAATTACACAAAGCTTACGCTCTCGGCAAGCGATATGCCCCAGACGAATCGGTTTACCGATGCGGAAAATGCTTCAATAACCGACCTTGGATTCTTTAAGGACTCAAAGACGGGCGCATCTCTTTACAGAGTAAGCGAATTGAATCTCAGCACCGCATACGGAGCGGTTCCCGAGGAATATGCGGCAATGCCGTGGGTTGTATTTGACGCAAACAAGAACTTCATCAAAGCAACCTACCTCTTCACAACGGACGCCGCAAAGGCGGCTGTCAGCGCGGGCAGCGGCTCGATAATACTTCTTCGCCGCGATTATCATCTTAACGACGATCTTCACGGAAATAAGTATCTCAGCAATATAAACGGCTCCATTACGGTCGATCTCGGCGGTCATACGCTTTCCGTTGGAAACAAGGCTGCGAGCGGACGTGACGCATTCATCAGATGCGAGGTCGTTGCGGCGGGATACGTTACCAACATAACCGTAAAGAACGGTACGATTCTTACAGGCGATAATCCTATCGTAAGATTTGCCGCTGTAAAGAGCAGAGTTCCTTCGGACTACGCTTCTGTTGCACCAACCAATCCTCACGAGTTCAACGTTATACTTGACGGAATCAAGATATCCTATGACCCGAACGCTTCTACGCACGAATATCACATACTTTATACTTACTCGGATATTGCCGCTATTACTCCCGGCTCGAATAATCTTATAATCAAGGATTGCGATATTGATTTCAACGGCTTTACCGAAGAAAATACCAAGCTCTTCGCTTCTCATAACAGAATTCCCGCGAACGTTGTAATCAAGGGAGGAAGCATCTCTTACGGCAAGGACACCTCTATTACGTGGCAGGCTCTTAATACGGGCAATGATTCTTCATTGAAGCTGGATAAAAACGGTAACGGAGAATATACGTATCTCGTACTTCAAAAGGGAAAGAGCGCGCCTACGGCAGCATTCACAACTCCTAACGGTGAATACAAGTACGTTAAGCTTTCCGAGGATAGCGGCTACGTTACTTACAGATTGATGCCGTCCGATATAGGTAAAACCAAGGTTAAATCAAATATAGTATTCTATTCCGATTTCATTTATAACGTATACGTTCTTAAAACGGATAACACCGAATCCATAGTTCTCGGCGGTATTACATACGACGTAAGCGGACTTCCCACCGAGGAAATAGACGGAAATATTTACTACGTTCTTTCCTATGACGTTGCGGCGGCAGAGGCTGCGGAAAATGTAACTCTTGCCGTAAATCTTCTTTACGGTGACGATAAATATTCGGGAAGCTGGACGCTTAACGTAATAGGCTATGCCGAAAAGGTACTCGGCGGCTCTTACGGTGAAATTACCGATACGCTTATGCTCGATATGGTTAATTACATTAAATCGGCGTACGTTTACTTTGAGTCTGTAGGACTCGTAAGCGAAGAAGAGCTTGCGGTCGCAGAGAAGAGAATAAACGCTATTCTCGGCAGTGACTACGATAAATCCGTAACCGTTGACGGCGAGGCTGTTAATAACAGTCAAAACGGCGCTCTTGCCGATGCAAAGCTCGAAATAGGAGCGGAGATTTCCTTCGTATTCACACCTGAAAACTCCTCGTATGCTGATAAGTACGTATTCAAGCAGGGCGAAAGCGTGCTTGAAAGTAAGGTAGTCAGCGACGGAGAAAATACGGTGATAATAGTTAAGACCTACGCATACCGTGTAAGAGACGCGATTACGTACAGAGCTGATATTGATGACAACACGGTATACGAGGGCTCATATAATCTCAAAGCCTATTACGATTATCTTACTTCAACCGAGAGCGTTGATGCGCTCGGCGTGATAGAGGCGCTTTGGAAATATTCTGTCAGCGCGGCGGCATATCGTGAATCGGTTATCAACTGATTAAATTCGGAATTAAGTTAAATGCGGAATTCGGAATTAGGAATTAGGAATTTAAATCAAATGCGGAATTCGAAGCGCGAAATGCGAAATTGGAGGTTTGATTAAATGCAAAATGCAAAATGCAAAGTGCAAAAGAAAATAAAAAAATATATTAATCCCGAGATTGAAATTGCTAAAATCAACGAGAGGGACGTTATAACTGCCTCTCCCGGAACTGCGGGACCTACTGTGGATGAAGAATTTGATTCCTGGAAGGTAGGCTCGGAATTCTAAAATCCCAACAATACATTCGCCGTATCGGCGCTTTAAACTAAACGATGCGGCGAATAAAAACATAACGTTATCAGGAGACTAAAATGAAAAAGAAATGGACTAAAAAGCAAATTTGGGAGTGGTATGACGCGCGCCCGTGGATAAGAGGCTGTAACTTTATAGGAAGTGATTGCGCCAACAGGCTTGATCAATGGCAAAGCTATGGTAGGGAAGAGAGGATGAAGGTTGCGGATAAGGAGCTTGCTCTTGCCGCAAGCATAGGCTTCAATACAATAAGACTTATCGCAGACTTTGACGTTTGGCTTCAGGAAAGAGAAAGCTATATGAGTGTGCTCGAGGAGTACCTCACAATTGCGGCATCGCACGGAATATCCGTGTGCTACGTTTTGGCGACAGAGGTTCTTCTTCCGAGAGGAATAGACGAGCCGTTTGAGCCGAAGCCTCTCGGTGAGCAGACGTATGCTCTCGGATATCATCAAGGACGTTTTCCTATATCGCCCGAGCAAGAGGCTAAGAAGCCTTATCACTATCTTTCAAGGGACGGACTTCGTGAAAAATTCGTCGAAATGTTAACTGAAATTGTCACAAAGCATAAGGATGATGAAAGAATTCTCTTCTGGGACGTCTATAACGAGCCCGGAATCGCACTTGGCAGAGATGCCATTCCCGTGCTTGAAAAGGTCTTTGAAACCGTAAGAGCCTGCGATCCCTCGCAGCCTGTAACCGCGGATATCTGGCGCGGCGTGACAAATGGTGGAATAAAGTTTGCTGAGGAGGCGAGAGCCGTAGAGCTTTCCGATTTCGTCAATTTCCATTGTTACGGAAATCTTGAAAAAACAGTGCTTACTATAGACGAGCTTAAGAAATTTGGCAGACCTCTCGTATGCACGGAGTGGATGAACAGAATAAATCATAATGACGTAAAAGACATTTATCCGATTTATTATCTCGAAAAGGTCGGATGCTATTGCTGGGGCTTCGTAGTAGGAAAAACTCAGACAAATGAGCCTTGGGAAATGTTCTGGAAGCACTATTACGACCCGAATAAGCACGTTGATTACGACTTTACAAAATGGCAGCATGATCTTTACCGTCCCGGAGCCCGTCATCCATACGACCCACACGAGATAGACTTAATAGTTAAATTTAATAAGCTGGCAGACGGTAAATAACCATAAGCCTAAAACGACAGAAGAGAGAGCATTTTTCGATTTGTTAGCTCTTTTGTCGTTTTTTTGTATTGAGCTAAATGAATATTTACTATATAATATAATAATAATGAAGAAAAATGTAAAAGTTTTTGACTAAAAGTATTGAAATACGCTTACTTCTGTGGTATAATGTTTGCATTAATTAATATTCTTCAAGGAGAAGGAGTATGAAAAGAGAATATATTAAAAATATATATGCGTCCCCTGAGAAGTACGATGGCGCAACGGTTACCGTGGGCGGATGGGTAAGAAATCTCCGCGATTCCAAGGCATTCGGATTTATAGATTTGAACGATGGCTCATATTTTAAGAGTGTTCAGGTTGTTTTTGAGCGTGAAAAAGTAAACAATTATGAGCAAATTGCGTCACAAAACGTAGGTGCAGCTCTCGTAGTAACAGGTAAAATTGTTCTTACTCCGGGCGCAAAGCAGCCATTTGAGCTTAAGGCGGAATGCGTTGAGGTGGAGGGAACGTCAACCCCCGATTATCCTCTCCAGCCTAAAAGGCACAGTGTTGAATATCTTCGTGAGCAGGCATATCTTCGTCCGAGAACCAATCTTTTCTCTGCGGTGTTCAGAGTAAGAAGCGAGGTAGCGTATGCTATTCATTCCTTCTTCCATGACAGAGGATTCGTCTATGTTCATACGCCTATAATTACAGGCTCAGACGCTGAGGGAGCTGGTGAGATGTTCAGAGTGACCACTCTTGATCTCGATAATCTTCCTAAGAAAGAGGATGGCAGCGTTGACTATTCTCAAGACTTTTTCGGAAAGAGCACAAACCTTACGGTTTCGGGACAGCTTGAGGGTGAAACCTACGCAATGGCGTTCGGCAACATATACACGTTTGGTCCTACCTTCCGAGCTGAGAACTCAAACACCGCTCGTCACGCGGCTGAATTCTGGATGATCGAGCCGGAGATAGCGTTTGCCGATCTTAACGACGATATGCAGCTTGCGTGGGATATGATAAAGCACATCATCAATCACGTAATGGATAAATGCGAAGCAGAGCTTCAGTTCTTTAACAGTTTTGTTGATAAGGGACTTATAGAGCGTCTTACCGCTCTCAGAAACGCCGATTACGCAAAGGTTACTTATACCGAGGCGATAGACGTTCTTCTCAAGTCCGGCGCGGACTTCAAGTATCCTGTATACTGGGGAGTAGACCTTCAGACCGAGCACGAAAGATATCTCACCGAGCAGGTTTACAAAAAGCCCATATTCCTCATTGACTATCCCAAGGACATAAAGGCGTTCTATATGCGTCTTAACGACGACGGAAAGACTGTTGCCGCTATGGACCTTCTTGTTCCCGGAGTAGGAGAAATAATCGGCGGCTCTCAGCGCGAGGAGAGACTTGATATCCTCACCGCGAGAATGGCTGAGCTTGGGCTCAAGGAAGAGGATTATTGGTGGTATCTCAACCTTCGTAAATACGGAGGAACCAAGCATGCGGGCTTCGGTCTCGGTTTTGAGAGAATTATTATGTATCTTACGGGTGTATCCAACATACGCGACGTTCTTCCTTATCCCAGAACAGTAGGAAACGCGGAGTATTAATCGCAAAAAAATGTAAAGCAAGGCTGTCTTTTCTCGCAAAAAAGGCAGTCTTGTTGAATTTTTTATAAAAAATAGCGCAAAAATAAAATTTTTTTCAAAAAAATGATAAAATTTGTAAAAATCTATTGACCTTCGCGAAAATATTTGTTATAATTAACGTGTAAAATATTAAAATCCGTCAAAGGAAGGTGTATGATTATGAGCGATGTTACTAATTTTGGAATTGGCGATCTCAAAAAAGAGAGCGAATTCAAAAATAGCATTGAGGCTAACAAAAAGGTTCTTAACGAAGAGCTCAAGAAGATGACAGCTCTTGCGAAGAATCTCAAAGATGCTTCTAAGGCTAGAGAAAAGGCAGAGGCTATCAACGACAAGAAGGACAATGAAAGAACCAGAGAGGCTTTGGAGGAGAAGAAGAGAGCTCTTAATACAGCTTTTATTAACCTTTCCGATTCATCAAAGAACTTCGATGATGTTATGGCGGAGATAAAGACCGAGTACGAAAAGTACATCTGGCAGGTTGAAATGACCAAGTCGGATGGTGGTAAGACCGCGGCAAAGCTTAAGGCCGCGCGTGATTCCGTTGTTAAGACGATGGAGGCTCAGAAGGCAAAGGCTCTTAAGATTTGTGACGTTGAATACGAAGATTA
The DNA here is from genome assembly GCA_015063445.1 of Oscillospiraceae bacterium. Next base: position 34,153 of record SVUD01000005.1, on the reverse strand, counting down.
CAAGAAAGAGCTTTCAATGATGGATGCATACAATTTTGAAGAAAACGTTGATGCACAGACCGGCAGAGAAGAGCCTGTTCCCGCTGAAGAAATAGTAGTTGAAGAGGTAGTGGAAGAGGCTGCTCCCGTAGAGGAAGAAGAGCCTGTTTACGCTGATACCGAAGAGGAAGAAGAGGAAGAGGATGAAGTTCCTTATTACGCTCCTCAGTATATGCCTCCTCAGTATATGCCCCCTCAGTATATACCTCCCCAGTATATGCCCCCTCAGTACGTATCTTACTTTATGCCTCCCATGCAGCCCATGGCTCCCGTGGCTCCTCAGCAGGAAGAGCGCAAGACCACCATTTCTCCCATATCTATTGACATCTCCGCTCACGTGGAGAAGGTTGTAGATCAGGCTATGGCTAAGCTTGCAAGCGCGCTTGAGAGCAAGATCGACGCATACTTTGAGACATACGTTCCCAACGTTCCCGTAGATTTCGCGGCGGCAAATATAGTTATGCCTCAGGCTCCTATCGCTACCGCAAGTGAAGAGACCGTTGACCTTCAGGGCAAGATCGCTGAGGACGAAAGAGTTCTTATTGAGAAGCTTACCGCGGTTGTTGACATTATAAAGAATCTCAACAGTGAGATGGCAAACGTGGCTGCTATTTATACAGACCTTGACGCAAGAAGCAGAGAGCTTGTTGATCTTCAGAGACAGGTTAACGATATGCAGAGACATACTCTCCGTGAGCAGCAGGGTGTTCAGGTTAGCCAGAGAGTTATCAATACCGATCAGCTCGCTATCACCGAGGAGCAGGTTGCGATCATCGATGCTCAGAAGAACGCAATGGAGGAGCAGAAGAGAGTTGCTGTTCTCCACGAGGAAATGTCTGAGGTTCAGATGGCTATCAATGAAACTCACGCTACCATTGAAGAGGCTATGGCAGAGGTTGTTCAGGAGCAGAGAAGAATCATCGCTGCTCAGCAGACAATCGTTCTCGAAAACAGCAAGCAGGTTGAGAATCAGCAGGCTATCACCGAGAAGCAGGCTGTTATCGCTGATGTACAGAAGGATATCATGAACTCGCAGAAGCAGGTTATGAGAGATCAGAAGGCTGCAAACGATCGTCAGAAGGAAACCGGCGAAATGCAGAAGACTGTTCTTGAAGAGGCTAAGGAAGTTCTTAACAAGCAGAAGAACGTTGGTAAGACCAAGCGTACTCCCAAGGCTAAGGTTGAGACTACTCCCGTAGCTGAAGAAGCTCCCGTAGCTGAAGAGACTCCCGCAGTTGTTGAGGAGGCTCCCGTAGTTGAGGAAGCTCCTGTAGTTGAGGAAGCTCCTGTAGTTGAGGAAGCTCCTGTAGTTGAAGAAGCTGCAGCAGTAGTTGAGGAAGCAGCCGCAGCAGAAGGCGAAGAGACTGTTAACGCATAAGATTTAAAAAATCTCGTGAAAAGCTCGATGGATATCATGCTTTAACGAATCAATTACATAATTGAAATCGGAGTCACAAGCTCCGATTTCTTTTTTTGCTACAACGTCGTTTTTTGCGTATGGGAGGATTATTTTAGCGCTTTCAATCCGACTTTTAATCTCTTCAAGTAATGCTCGGTTTTTTTCGTTACTTTCGGTTATAAACGTTGGTACGTGAGAAATAATGGAAAATATCGAACCGTGGAGTCTTTCGCTGATGGAAAAATCCGCGCTGCGCAATGTTTCCGAAAGCTCCTTGTAATTCTTAGGCGCAATAACGCTGATACCGTGTTTCTGTGCCAAAACAGCTGATGCGCTGTCGTTGTCTTTAAAAAGATTTACCGCTATTGGCGTAAGGCTTCTTTGACGTGATATATCCAAAACATCCTCGATTTTAATGGTGTTTTTATCAGATAAAATCCATACGAACGTTTTGTTTTGTGGTTTTGAATTTTGCTCGGGGAGTAAAAAGCAAAGATCCGGCATTAAAAATGAGTTTTCCGTATATTTCCTTGCTATGTCAAGATCTCGCTTTGTACGGCATCCGCAAAAGCTGCAGTCATTCAAGCCGCGCTTTAATAAAAGCTTTGCAAAATTGCCGTGTATCTCGCCAAATCCCGATGAAAGAAAATAAATTCTTTTTCCCTTTCGCTTTGCAATCCGTATTACCTGCTCGTAATAAATCAAAGACCTCAAGGACGTTTCGTTTTGCATAAGGTTTCCGCCGCACAGAACGAACACGTCGCTTTTTTCTATAGCGTTGTTTATATCCATAGGATTCATTCTGTCGTAAATCTTTACTGTGGGAAACTCTCGTGAATATTTATGAGAGGCTGCCAATACGGATATATCTGAAATTCCAAGCTCAAGCAGAGTGTTAATAGCCGAAGATAGCGTTTCTTCATCTCCGAGATTGCGGTATCCGAAAAAGCCCATAAGGCAAATTGAAGGTCGCTTGAAAGAGTGGTTATAACACTCAAGCGCATCGTTTGCCATTGCTTCGGATTGATAGTATAATTCGATGCTCTTTCTTAATTCCGCCCCTAAGCTTTTCCTTAAATCAGAATCGCAAATCAGCTTTTCTATATCATCGATTAAAATGTCTTTTTGAGGGAGCTTCAGCCCTCTGGCGCAGAAGTTTGTGAGAGAAAGTAAATCAAAGTTTTCATTTCCGGCGATTCCGCCGTAGCCCTCGTCTCCGGAAATGATAGTAGGAAGTCCCGATGCCATCCCCTCGAGAGCAGATCTGCTTACGCCGACGAAAATCGAAGCGTAGCTCAGTAAAGATGGAATATCGCTTCTCGCACCCGTTAGAATAACTCCGTCAAATCCCAATTCAAGATTTACCGCACTTGCTTTTTTTGATAGCTTCTTGAAAAGATTTCCGTCTCCCACTATTATGATACGCCAGTCATTGTGTCTTTTTAAAATATCTGTTGCCGCTTCCGTTAGCAAAAACGCGGTTTTTGCTCTGCCCTTATCAATTCGCGACGTGTGTATAATTACTTTTCTTTCAAGCGATGCTCTTTTATACAATTCTAAGTCAAGCGCATTTTTTGTGAGAAATACGTCATTCTTATCAATTCCATAGTTTTCTTCAAGATATTGCCTTATATCCTCGCTTACCGCAAGGGTCGAATCTCCCCAGAAAGCAAAAGCACCGAAGGGAAATATCGGGAAATTGAGATGAGCCGTAGTAACTATTGAGGGAAATTTTGATTTTCCTCGGATACTGTTGGCAAGGAATGATGTAAAGCGAGTATGAGTGTGAACAATGTCTGCCCGCCCCATTTCCTCTTTCAATAGTCTTTTTGACTTGATTATTGAAATAGGATCACGCTTGTTGAAGGGCGCGAATACACATCGCAATCCACTCTTTTCGAGTAATTTCGAATAAACTCCGCCTGCGGATATGAGCGTAACGCTGTGGTCTTTTTTGATCTCGTTGATTAGGGTGAAAACGTGTGTCTCTGCGCCTCCTATATCCATACTGTCCGTGGCTATCAGTATCTTCATAAAATTCTCCTTCCATCACCGTAAAATTACAATAAAAGCACACCCGAAATTAAAGTGTGCTTAAATCAAAACGTTTATGTAATGAGAATAAAAAATCTCCCTGCCGTATAAATTGCTTGACAAAGGCAGGGAGATTAGGTATAATTAAATTGTTTCTGAAGCGAATCAGATAATAAGTGTTCCGTCTTCGTTATATTCCTCGGTTTCACGAAGCGCTGACTGCGCGTGATAAGCGTCGATAACTGTGCGCTCAAGCTCTGTTCTGAACTCAGAATTTATCGGATGAACGATATCACGATAAGTACCGTCGGGATTTTTTCTCGAGGGCATTACGATGAAGTATCTGTCACGAGCGTAAATAACCTTAACGTCGTGAACTGCGAGACAGTTGTTAAAGGTAACCGAAACTACTGCTTTCATAGGGCCTTCATCAAAGAATTTTCTGATTTTAATGTCTGTGATTTGCATATTGTTCCTTTCCGGCAATTTAACCATTTTTCTTTTTTACGAATATATTATACAGTAAGTTTATGAAAAATATTCTACCATAAAAAAAGATTTTTATGAAGAAATTGTATATTTTTTATTAACGTAAGGGAGAAATGATGATTAATTCTACAAAAAGACTCGAAAAAGCAAAAATAAGAAAGATTTTGCAAAAAAAAGGAGCGCGGATTTATTTCGTCGGAATCGGCGGAATTTCTATGTCATCGCTTGCTTTGCTGCTTAAAGAACGCGGAATTCGAGTTGCGGGGAGCGATATAAGAAAAAGTGAAATTACCGATATTCTGGTAAAAAATGGAATAACCGTTCGGAGTACGCATACAAAAGAGGCGATTATGTCTTTTAATCCTGATCTTGTTGTCTTTTCTCTTTCTGTCGATGAGAGCAACAATGAGTATAAGGCTGCGCTTGATATGAGGTTTCCGATAGCCTTACGTTCAGAGCTTCTCGGGGCGATTATCGATGATTATTCGCTTAGCGTCGGTGTATCGGGAAGTCACGGAAAAAGTACGGTTACAGCATTGCTTGGAGCAGTTTTTGAAAGCTCAAAACTTGCTCCGACCGTTCTTTGCGGTGCGGAGGTGCGCGGAGGATTGGGACTGATTAGAGGGGATGAAAAATGCCTTGTGTATGAGGGGTGTGAATACGGAGATTCCTTCTTGAATTTTTCTCCCAACGTTCAGTTGCTTTTAAATCTTGAGCTTGATCATACCGATTATTTCAAATCTGAGGAAATGATAAAAGGCTCGTTTTTAAAGTCGGCGAATAAAGCGCGTGATTGCTGCGTTCTTAATCTTGACAGTAAAAGCTTATCCGAAATTTGCGATAAAATTATTCCCACCGTGCATACGTTTTCGAGCGGAGAAAAGTCGGAATACAGATACGAAGCCTTAAAGCTCGAAAGAGGTACTTATGGCTTCAAGCTTTACCGTGAAAATAAATTGATAGGTGATTATAAGCCGCTATTGAAGGGCAGGTTTAATCTTTTGAATTCGGTTGCGGCAGCGGTAACGGCAGACGTCATCGGTATACCGCATGAGGACGCAGTATCCGCAATAGGAAAGTTTTCCGGGTTGAGAAGAAGACTTGAGCTGATAGCAAAACTCGAGAAATTTGATGTGTTTTACGATTATGCCCATCATCCAAGCGAAATAGCTGCGGCAAGAAGCGCGCTTTCGGATACAGGATACGAAAAAGTCGCGGTGATTTTTGCTCCGCATACCTATTCGAGAACAGCGTATTTCCTCTCATCGTTTGCCTCGGAGCTTTCGAAATTCAGCGCGGCGTATATAACGCAAATATACGGAGCGCGTGAAAGCGCTATAGTTGGAGTGAGTGCCATTACTCTCGCAAACGCCGTTCGTGATAGGGGTGGAATTTCACACGCATTAGGGGTTGATTCGGCAAAAGCGACGGTCGAAGAAATTAAAAGCATGGATTTTGATTGCGTCGTTTTAATGGGCGCAGGCGAAATAGAAGAATATAAAAGAGAGTTTTTAAATATATAGGAGATAAAAATGGAAAAGATTATTGTAAGCGCCTGCCTTTTAGGAGTGGCTACGCGTTATGACGGTAAAAGTAAAAAGGTGATTTCAGACGAGGATTTGAAAAGTCTTTCCGAAAAATATCACATAATACCGGTGTGTCCCGAAATATACGGAGGCCTTTCAACACCGAGAATACCTTCGGAGCGCATTGGGGACCGTGTTAAAATGAAGGACGGTCGTGACGTTACGGAAAACTACATAAGGGGCGCTTATGAAACTCTTGCTTTTTGCCGTATGTTTGATGTAAAAAAAGCTCTTTTAAAGGCGAAAAGTCCGTCTTGCTCCAAGAGAGATATATACGACGGCAGCTTTACGGGTAAGCTTGTGAATGGGAAGGGAGTTGCCGCGGAATTGCTCATAGAAAACGGTATTGAAGTTTTTGATGAAACCGAAATAAAAGAGCTTCTTTCACTTTAAAAAACTCATAAAAGCAAACAAGAGATTACAAAACGGATGTTTTTTATATATCCATTGACAAAAAATAAAAATAGTGCTACAATAAAAAAGTAAATATGTAATAAAGGGGTGGTTGCATGGAAGGCGGCAGTTGTCGAAGTATTAAATTCGAGTATAAAACAAAGAATAATTTTGACGCGTGCGCAAAGTGCAATCAAATCTCGCTATTAATTCGGTGATTTTCGAGCTTTGAATACTTGGCGCGCTTCGGCGCGCTTTTTTTGCGCTTTAGCACAGAAATGAGGTGCAAGGTGGAAAGAAATGTTGATTTAGAAAATGAACTCGTATATGAGTCGCCTGAGGAAAAGCTTCCGAGCGCGGAGATTTTATACGAGATGATATCTCGCAAATCTCACGCGGAATTCAGAAGGACGGTAGAAGCGTTGCCTCCGTTTGATATCGCAAAGCTTATGGAGGAAATTCCGGAGGAATACAGAGCGGCGTTTTACAGACTTCTGCCGAAGGATATTGCGGCGGACGTTTTTGCGGAGCTTGATTTTGAGCTTGCTGAGGAGCTTGTTAGCGTCTTTAGCGATAGTGAGCTTCAACAAGTTTTATCCGAGCTTTATATAGATGATACCGTAGATATCATCGAGGAAATGCCGGCGGTTGTAGTAAAAAGAATTTTAAAGAATTCTTCGCCTGAAAACCGAAACGCTATAAACGAGCTGCTTCGCTATCCAAAAAACAGCGCCGGAAGTATAATGACTACCGAATACGTAAAGCTTAAGCCCGATATGAGTGTATTGGAGGCGCTCACGCATATCAGGGAAGTAGCGATTGAAAAGGAAACCGTATACAACTGCTACGTGACCGACGAAAAGCGAAGGCTTATAGGCGTAGTGAGCGCGAAAAGACTTCTTGTGTCTTCTCTCGACGTAAAGCTCTCGGAAATTATGGAAGAGGCGGTTGTCTTTGCAAATACAACTGACGATAGGGAATACGTTGCGGGAAAAATCGAAAAATACGGATTTATAGCATTACCCGTGGTAGATAATGAGTGCAGACTTGTCGGAATAGTAACAGTAGATGACGCGATAGACGTATTGCGTGAGGAAGCGGAAGAGGACTTCGCAAAAATGGCGGCGATAATTCCCGGAGATAAGGAATATCTCAAAACAAGCGCCTTCAGTATCTTCAAGGCAAGAATTCCGTGGCTTTTGATACTTATGATATCGGCAACGTTTTCGAGCGCTATTTTAGGATTTTTCGAGGCATCGCTAATACCCGTGTTAGTTTTATTTGTTCCAATGCTTATGGATACGGGCGGAAATTCCGGAAGTCAGGCATCGGTTACCGCCATAAGAGGATTATCGACAGGAGAGGTCACCTTGCGTGACGTTTTTAAGGTGCTGACGAAGGAAATTTTAGTAGGCTTGATGCTTGGCGCCGTTCTCGGAGTGGTTGCTTTCGTAAAGATTATAGTTATTGACGGATTGCTCTTTGCTAATCCGGCAGTTACTTATACCGTTGCCTTTGCCGTTTCGATATCACTTACCCTTACGATAGTGGGAGCTAAAATAATAGGCTCAACTCTTCCGTTCTTAGCGAAGCGGATCGGAGTTGATCCCGCGGTTATGGCGTCACCGTTTATCACAACTCTCGTTGACGTGGTCGGACTTATGATGTACTTTGCCGTAAGCGCATACGCATTCGGACTTACGGTTTAATATTGACAAAATTCTCACTCGGTGATATAATAGGTGTACGATAAATGATACATCTTGAGAAAGGAGTGAGATTATGCCAAAGAGCGAAAATCAGAAGCAGAAGCTTTTCAGAGTTCTTGAAATTCTTATGCGTGAAACCGACGAAGAGCACGGACTTACGCTTAATGAAATAATCTCGCGCCTTGAAGAGTTTGGAATTTCCGCCGAGCGTAAAAGCTTGTATTCGGATTTTGCAACGCTTGAAGAGCTTGGCTTTTCGGTGCTTCGTCTTTACGGAAACCCGCCGGAATACACTCTCGCCGAGCGTATTTTCGAGATGCCGGAGCTAAAGCTTTTGGCGGATGCCGTTCAGTCGTCAAAATTCATTACGGCGGAGAAGAGCTTTGAAATAATAGAAAAGCTGAAAATCTTTGCGGGCAGCAGGGCGTCTGAGTTGACAAGACAGGTATACGTAAAGGACCGTGTTAAAACCGAGAATGCGGCTTCGATATACGCAATCGACCTTATTCACACTGCTATAAAGGAAAATTTAAGAGTTACGTTCGCTTATTTTGACTATAATGTAGAAAAGAAAAAATATCTGCGCCACGACGGAAAAAAATATAACGTTTCACCAAAAGCGCTGATATGGAGCAACGATAATTATTATCTCGTTGGCTTTGACGAGGATGCCGGATACGTGAAGAATTTCCGTGTAGACAAGCTTCACAAGATACAGATACTTCCCGAGGAAGCGTCGATAACGTCGGATTTTTATCGCTTGAATCCCGCCGAATACAGTAGGAAAAGCTTCAGTATGTTTGGAGGACGCGAGGAGCTGGTAACACTTGAAGCCAAGGAAGAGCTTGCGGGCGCTGTTATAGACCGCTTTGGAAAATCGGGCGCGTTTATAAAAACAGATTTTGGATTTCGTTTTTCAGCAAGAGTTATAGTCAGTCCTCAGTTTTTTGCCTGGGTTATGGCGTTTGGCGATAAAATGCGAATCATAGAGCCTCTTACCACAAAAGAGGAAATGAAAAGAATGATAAACGAAATAATGAGTAACTATAACTAAATGTGGTAATGACAAATAAAAAGAAAGAGAGCGCGGAAATCTACCGCGCTCTCTTTCTTAGTTAGCAAAGCGAATTATTCTGCGTCGCTGTTAACAGCAACAACCTCAACACCCTTGTAGTATCCGCACTCCTTGCAAACTCTGTATGCAAGGTTGTACTCGCCACACTGAGGGCACTTTACAAGGTTGGTAGGAGTCTCGAGCTTCCAAACGCTGGAGCGTCTTTTCATTTTTCTCGAATGAGAAGTTTTTCTCTTTGGTACTGCCATTGTTGTTTACCTCCTGAAGTGAGCCTGCTTTAACCAGCATTCTCGTATATGTTAATTTTTATTTTCTTTTTTCATTTGATCGAGTATTTTCTGCAAGGGCATGAGTCTTGGATCTATTTCCTTTTTACTGCAAGCGCACTCTCCCTCGTTTAAGTTCTTGCCGCATTTCTGGCAAAGACCGAGGCAATCGTCGCTGCAGAGAAATCTTGAAGGAAATTCAAGCTCTAACTGCTCCTTCATTTGCTCGTCAATATCAAGGAAACCGTCTTCGATTATAACGTAATCGTCAAGCTTTTCCTCGGGCAGATCCGCCAAAACGTCTCTTGGCGCAACAGTTTTCTCAAGGTCGAGAGTGAAACTGCCGGAAAGCGGAGTGAGGCATCGCGCGCAGGCAGACTCATAGTCTACCGAGAGAGAAACCTTCATTCTCATATAACCCGCAGTGTTGGTGATATCACCCGAAACCTTCATGGGAGAAGGAAAACTTGCGTCTGAAAGACAGCTCAAAGGATCGTCTTCGTTGGTATCAAGCTTTAACTCGTAGTCGAATGAAAGGAGCTTATCGCCCGCTAACAAAGGCCTTAAATCAAGTTTCAAAGCAAAAAACCTCCGACAAAAAATTCTCGGGCGTGACCCCGAAAAACTGAATTTGGGCATAGTTTAGGCTATAACCGCAAAATCGTACACTATATTATATAACTAAACATTCGCTTTGTCAAGAGGTTTAGAAAATTTTATCTTTATTTTTTTGGTGAATTTGCATATAAGGTTTTGTAAATATTTGACAAAATATTTTAATTAAATATTAATTTATGTAATAACAGGTTGAAAAAAATCTCTTTGAGTGCTAAAATTATACTGTCAAAGTGTGGCTTTTACCTAAAAAGGAGGAGAAATATGAAAAAAACGACAAAATTGATTTTCAGCCTTGCCGCTATGCTTGTTAGCTTAGTGTGCCTCGCCTCATGCGATCAGCTCCTTGAGAACGGCATAATCACTCATAAGCACGAGTATGGAGCTTGGGAAAATGATACGGCGACTTGCGAAAGTGACGGAGTACAAACGAGAGTTTGTAAATCCTGCCGTGACGTGCAAACGAGAGAAACTAAAGCTCTCGGTCATGACTTCGTATCATATAAAGACAGAGAGCCCGATTGTACGGAGTACGGACACACAAATTACAGCAAATGCATAAGGTGCGATAGCTACGAGGGCGAGCTTATAGATCCCTTGGGACATACCTTTTTAACTTGGGGAAATAACACAGCTACGTGCTTGAAAGGCGGAAATGAAGAGTCTTTATGCGAGGTATGCGGTGTCAAAGAGAGGAGACCTACCGAGGCGTTGGGACATTCCATAGATTCGGATGGAATTTGCGAGAACTGTAAAAAGAGCGATATAGTAACGCTTTTTGAAAACGGAAGGGCAAAATTCAACCTTGTCGTAACCGCGGGAGCGGGCGGCAACGGTATGGCAACCGCCGATATGTTTGTAGAAAGACTCAGAGTGCTTGGCGTGCATATCAATGACGTTGTTATGGATACCGACTCCTCAGCTATAGCCAATTGCGAAATAATAGTTGGAACGGGAGCATCCGGAAGAGGTGAGGAGTGCGCCGTTCTTGAAAAAGAAGTAGGAGCTGAGGGTCAGCTTGTAAAAATTGTTGGAAAAAGAGTAATAATCGCAGGCGGAACTCCTGCTCTTACCGTTTCCGCATTTGATAAATTCGTCAAGGAAACACTCGGTATAACTGATAAAACAAAGTCTGTAGGTTATATTGAGGTGGATTCGAGCTGCTGCTATAACAGTTCAACCGATTATGTAATCGATTCGATAAAGATAGCGGGAGAGGATCTTGAAAATTACGAATACGTTTTCGACGTTTCGGGCTTGAACGGTTATGATTTTACGGACATCAATAAATTCCATGACGATTTGTTTACTCTCTCGGGATATTGGCTCAATTATGTTCCGAGCGTGAGCATGACTCAGAACGGTAAGTATTTCATAATTCGCTACGTTGAAGACGCGGGAGAAAACGGATTCAGAGCATACGTTGACGGTGATGATTTTATCGTAGAGTGCGCATATAAAAATATGTTCAACAATACCTTCCGTGATTTTGCGAATGAAACCTTCCTCTCTAAGAGCGGAGAAGTTGAAATTCCCGCAGACTTTACCTATGAAAAGAAGGTAAACGTTGTTTACTATGAGGATTTCGGAGCTGTTGGCGATGGAGAGACCTGTGACTATGAGGCGATTTATAATGCGCATGTGTTTGCAAACAGCGGCGGACAGAAGGTTCTCTCGAAGCTTGGCGCGGCTGCGACGTATTATATCAGCCCGGATAAATTCAATGAAACAATTCCGATAAAAACAAACGTTGATTTCTGCGGCGCAACGTTCATAGTGGACGACGTTGGAGAATCTGCCTACGCAAATCGTAAATTAGCTCTCTTTACTCTCGCAAGGGATTATTCCGAGGTTATATACAAAGACTCCGAAAAGAACGTAACAGTTCTTGACAGCGACGGAAATCCCGTGCTTAATGAAGACGGAAGCGTAAAGATGACAACGGACAAAATTATAGACGATCCACGTTTCAAGGACGTTAAGATCGCTGTTGGTCAGACAGATTTCTCGTGGCTCAGCTGTGTGCTTTCAGGAAAGAGCCTTGTAAAGATAGAGAATAAGCTTCATAAGGACTTCATCCGTCACGGAGCAAATCAGAACTCAGGCGCGACGAGAAAAGATATATTCGTTGTTAACGCGGACGGAACGGTTGATCCCGATTCTGCTCCCGTATTCGCGTTTGACAATATAAGCACGATAGAAATATACCGCGCCGATGAAAAGCCTATAACCGTAGAAAATGGACATTTCATTAATATATGCTGTCAAACGGTTGAGAGCACGAAGTACGTAATCAACGGCGCCGACGATGATAAAACCAACGATATCGAGACTACTCACGCTTGTAAATTCCATGAATATCAGCGAGGATTTATAGTAAACCGCAGTAACGCGACTATTAAAAACGTAACTCACAGGATGGAGGATGAGCCTACGCTCGGATGGTATCCCGAGGGATGTGGCTACACCCCCGATTCCAAGCACGCCAATTACGGTTCAAGACATGAAAGCTATCCTTATTACGGATTTGTATTCGTTAGTCATTCCTATAACTTCAAGCTTACCGAGAGTGAGCTTACCGGTCATATGACTTATTACGAGGATAAGCCCGCTACCGCATCGACGGGATGGGAGATACCAAATCCCGTTCCTATGGGAACGTACGATTTCGTGCTTGAATACAGCTCGAATATTCATTTCAATGACGTAATTCAGGCAACGCCTACAGACCTTACGGACGTAAGCTATTGGGGTATTATGTCGAGTAACGGAACAAAGAACCTTAACTTCACCGGTTGCAGAATAAACAGATTTGACGCTCACCGCGGTTTTTGGAACGCAACCATCAAGGATACGTATATCGGACATTCCTTCCAGATAATAGGAGGAGGAACGCTTCTTGTTGAGAACGTTACAAAGGCAGCAAAAAATAACTTTATCTCCATGAGAGGTGATTACGGAGCGACGTTTGATGGCGATATTATTCTTAAAAATTGTACATACGAGGGAAGAAAGGAATTCTATTCAGCAAGAAATCAGTCTCCATCGGCTAACGGAGCTTATACAGACGCTTACATAATTTCAAGCGGATTTGCTACGTCTAATTCCGGATATTCAACCGCGGACTATAGCGGTGGATATTGGCTTTGGGACTTCGGATACACTTGCTATATGCCGGCTAACGTTACTATAGACAACTTTACTCATTTATCGAAGAATATGTACGTTTTTAACAATCTACCTAACACTATATTTGTAAAGACTTACGTTGAGGGAGTAACACCGACAATTAATACGGTTAGATATCCTTATCAGATAACTAAGAGCATAACGCAGAAAAATATGCCAAAGCTTATTCCAAACTGTAAATCCACAGGAACTAATTACAGTAAGCTGAGAGAAATCCCCGTAAAGTCCGAAAACATAGGGTAAGATAATTTATTGCAAACGGAGAATATATGAAGAAAAAATACATTAAAATTTTATTATTAACGCTAATTGCAATCACCGTGCTTGCGCTTGCCTCGTGCAGCCGTTGCGATCATGAATACGGGGAATGGATTATCAAGGACGCAACTTGTACCGAAGCGGGCTCGAGGTCAAGAGAGTGTAAAAAATGCAAAGAGGTAGAAGACGAGAAAATCGCCGCGCTGGGACACGATATGGTTAAGGTTGATGACTTAGCCCCCACGTGTAACGCGCATGGATATGAAGGCTATTCGGAGTGCTCGAGATGCGGTTATTGCGAAGGCAAAAAGCCAGATGCGTTAGGACACGATATAAAGGATGGCACCTGTCTGAGATGCGATACCGAAAACCTGCTAATTCTTATAGAGAATGGCAAAGCAAACTTCAAGGTTGTATCGACTGCGGCTTCGGGCGCCTCGGGAAAGATAACCGCGGATAATTTTGTCGCGTTTTTAAGAAAGCTCGGCATAGAGATTGACGATGCGGTTCTTGATTACGAAAGCGATAAGGTTTCGGATTGCGAGATCGTCATAGGAGCAGAGGCAGAGAACAGAGGCGATGAATGTAAGATCACTATGAAGTATCTCGGTCAGGATGGAAAGGTAATAAAGCGCTTTGGAAACAGAATCGTTCTTGCTACAAGCGATTCGAACGCGATGGAAAGCCTATTCAATAAATTTGTCTCCGAATATCTCGGAATAAATAATGGAACAAATGAGCTTTCTTATCTTGAAATCGACGAGATGTACGATTATGAGGATATCACCAAGTATCTGATAACGGATATTACGGTCAATTCAACGTCTTTCGCAAAATACGAGCTTGTAGTTGACATACTTCCGTATATGACCGGATACGATACGGCGGAAATCGATAATTTCCGCGAAGATCTTTATAATTTATCCGGTTATTGGCTTAATATTACTCCCAAAAGCAGTATGGTACAAGGTGGACATTACGTCGTTATCCGCTATGTTGAGGATGCGGGTGAAGAGGGCTTCAGAGCATACGTTGAAGGAAACAATCTGATAGTAGAGTGCGCGTACGCAAATAAATTTAATGAAACGTTTGGTGAATTTGCGAACGCAAACTTCCTTATGAGAACCGGAGATATCGCGTTCGATTCGAGCTTTAGCTATACTAAGACCGTAAGTAAGGTTTATTACGAGGACTTTGGCGCGGTGGGTGACGGAAAAACCTGTGATTTTGAAGCAATATACAATACTCACGTGTTTGCAAATACGTGCGGTCAAAAGGTTTTGGGTAAGGCAGGAGCTACCTATTATATCGATCCCGCAAACTTCAATAAGTCGATTCCCGTCAGAACGGACGTTGATTTTTGCGGCGCTACGTTCATTGTAAACGATGAAGGAGAGTCTGCTTATCAAAACAGATCAAAGGTTTTGTTCTCTATTAACGCAGAGTATAACAAAAGATCTCTTACGAATATCGACATAGAGCGCCTTTCGGGAAGCGATAAGGTAAGCGTGCCGGAAGGATCAACGAGCATTGAATGGCTTACTCCGGAAATCGTCGAGAAAAGCTTAGTTCAGATTTTCAACAATCAGCATAAGGATTTCATTCGTCACGGCTCTAATCAGAACGACGGAGCTAACCGAAACGAAATACTGATAATAGATACCAACGGAAAGATCGCCGACAACACTCCTGTTGTGTATCACTACGAAAACATAACTAATGTTTACATATACAGGGTTGAAGACAAACCGATAACGATTGAAAACGGTAATTTCCAGAATATATGCTGCAAGGTAGTAAAGAGCACGTGGTACGATATGCCGATTACTAAGGATGACGGAACGCCGGGAGTTGTAAGAACGTTTTACGCTAATAAATACCACTCGTATAAGCGTGGATTTGGTATATACCGCTCTAACGTAACTATCAAAAACATTACTCATGAAATGCTTAGTGAGCCCGAAATCGGCACGTATCCCGAGGGATGCGGTTACGTTCCGGATTCTAAGCATGCAAGTTACGGTTCAAGACATGAGAGCTATCCCTATTACGGCTTCCTCTTTGTAGACAGGGCGTATAACCTCAACGTAATCGATACTCAGCTTGACGGTCATACTGTGTATTACGAGGATAAGCCCGCCACCATATCAACGGGAGGCGCGATACCCAATCCCGTGCCTATGGGAAGCTATGATTTTGTTATTGAATACAGCACGGACGTTACGTTTAAAAACGTGATACAGAGGTGTGAAACGGGACTCGGAGACTCAAGATATTGGGGAATTATGTCGAGCAACTGCTCGAGAAACCTTACCTTTGATGGCTGCGAGATCAATAGATTTGATGCTCACCGAGGATTCTGGAACGCAACTCTCAAGGATACTACTATAGGCCATAGCTTTAACGTAATCGGAGGAGGAACGCTTATCGCAGATGGAGTTACAAAGATAATAGGCTCGAGCTTTATATCTTTAAGAAGCGACTACGGAGCAACCTTCAAGGGTGATATGATACTTAAAAACTGCGTATTTGAAAACCATCCAAGCTACAATACCAACAAGGGCGGTAAATACAAAAACACCAGAAACAAAGACGCTTATATCATAAACTCCGGATTTAATACGAAGAATAGCGGCTGGAATCCAGATGCCGCTGTGAACGGCGCTTACTGGCTTTGGGACTTCGGTTATACGTGCTATATGCCTCAGAATGTAACGTTTGAGAACTTTACCTCGTACGTTAACAAGGGTAAAACGTACGTATTTAACGATTTGCCGGATATCATATTTGAAAAGACCTACGTTGAGGGAGAAGCGCCTACGAAGTCTACGGTAAAATATCCGTATCAGATTACCAAGAGCATAACGTATATAGGCGGTATGACTCCGTTCGATATTTGCGCGGGAACGACAAAGGCGCCGAGCGGTATCAATGCTTATACGTATAATAAGCTTAAATCCATACCCGTGATTAAAAAAGACGCTGAGTAATCTTGCTTTTTAGGTTTGCTGTACGCCGAAAAAGCTTTACTTAATACGCAAAAAAACATATTATCCGAGGCTGTCTTAAGTTTTTGAGGCAGCCTCAAATTCAGAATGAGGAAAAAACAATGAAGCTTATAATAGCATCGAATAATAAGCATAAGATAAAGGAAATAAAGGCTATTCTCGGCTCAAGATTTGAGGAAATACTTTCAATGAAGGAAGCCGGAATTGATTTTGAAACCGTCGAGGACGGAAAGACTTTTATGGAAAACGCGCGAAAGAAAGCTGTTGAAATGAGAGATATTTCAGGCTGCGCCGCTCTTGCCGATGATAGCGGAATATGCGCGCACGCCCTTGGCGATGCTCCGGGAATATATAGCGCGAGATTTGCGAGCGTAAACGGTGAAAATGCGGATGATGAGGCAAATAACGATCTTCTTCTTGAAAAGCTTCGCGATAAGAGTGACCGAGGAGCGCACTATACCTGCGCTATGGTTATCGCATATCCGGATGGCAGAGAGGTGAGCGCCGAGGGATATATGTATGGAGAAATATTGACCGAACGCCACGGTAACGGCGGATTTGGCTACGATCCGATATTTAAGCCCGAGGGATACGACTGCTCTGTAGGAGAGATAAGCGATGAGGAAAAAAACAGGATATCTCACAGAAGCAAGGCGCTTGAGGCTCTGCTCGCAAAAATATAACGCGGCTTGAGGTATTATTCGAGCCTTTAAAGAAGTCTGTATATTAAGAGTAATTGTAAGATAGAAAGCAGTAGTATAATAAGAAAATAAAATATTTTTCGAAAAACTATTTACTTTTTTAAATGAATGTGCTATAATTAGCGTGTTGACCTATGGCTTTGTGCTTTGTATGGCCTTGCTCTGTTTGGGAAAATCCTTTGCATAGCCTGCGCTTTTCACCCGCATTGCACGCGGCTTTAGGCGAAAAAATAAAGAAAGGTGAAGAAAAGATGATTTCAAAGGAAACAAAAACCGCCATCATCGCTGAGTACAAGATCAACGAGAAGGATACAGGTTCTCCCGAGGTTCAGGTAGCTATCCTTACCGATAGAATCAATACCCTTACCGAGCATATGAAGAAGAACCCTAAGGACTTCCATTCTCAGAGAGGTCTTTCCAAGATGGTTGGTCACAGAAAGCAGCTTCTCAACTATCTCGCAAAGAAGGATATTGAGAGATACAGAGCTGTTATCAAGAAGCTCGGCCTCAGAAAGTAATTTCTCGGAGAGCTTTGCGCAGGAATTCCTGCTATGGCTTTCGAAACAAAGCGGGAACGAGTATTCGTTCCCGTTTGTTGCGAAAGAAGTTTGAAGAAAAAAGCACTATGAAATTGAGCGTCAATTTCAAAAAAACAAAGAAAAAACAAAAAATGTAAATAAGAGTGGACGAAAGTAGCAGTTAATTATGTGTCGAATTGGCAAAAAACACTTCGGGATATAATTAAGTGCTATGTTCGTCACCTCAAAAAAATGGAGGAAAAAATGGTAGAAAGAATTAAAACCTTTGACGATTACAAGGTTTACACCTATGAGCTTGCGGGCAGACCTCTCGTTGTAGAAACGGGAAAAATCGCAGGTCTTGCTAACGGCTCAGCGCTTGTTCACTACGGTGAAACAACAGTTCTTTGCTGCGCAACCGCATCAGCAGCTCCCCGTGAGGGCATTGATTTCTTGCCCCTTTCGGTAGATTACGACGAAAAAATGTACGCGGTAGGAAAGATTCCCGGAGGCTTCCTTAAGCGTGAGGGTAAGCCCTCTGAAAAAGCAGTTCTTGCCGGACGTGTTATAGACCGTCCCGTACGTCCTCTTTTCCCCAAGGATCTTCGTAACGACGTATCCTTGCTTCTTACCGTTATGTCGGTAGATCCCGATTGCTCTCCCGAAATTACCGCTATGATCGGCGCGTCTATTGCGCTTTCTATATCAGATATTCCGTGGAACGGACCTATCGGCGGCGTATTTATGGGACTTGTTGACGGTAAGATAGTAGTTAACCCCACGGCTGCGGAGCGTGAAGTAAGCGATCTTGAGCTTACCGTTGCAGGCTCTATGGAAAAGGTAGTTATGATCGAGGCAGGAGCTAACGAGGTTTCCGATGATGTTATGTTTGAGGCTATTATGCAGGCTCACGAGGAGATCAAGAAGCTCGTTGCTTTCATTAACGGTATAGTAGCAGAGATAGGCAAACCCAAGTTTGAATATACTTCGGGAGAGCTTGATCACGATATGTTCGACGAGATTTTCGCATACTGCGAAAAGAACGTTATGGAAGCTCTTGATACAGATGATAAGAACGTAAGAGACGCTAAGATGCAGCCCATTATGGACGATATCGTAGCAACCTTCGAGGAGAAGTATCCCGATATTAAGGTAATCCTTCCCGAGCTTATCTACAAAATACAGAAGAAGATCGTTCGCCGTTGGCTTCTCGTTGACAAAAAGCGTGTAGACGGAAGACGTATGGACGAAATCAGACCTCTTGCATCCGAGGTTGGAGTAATTCCGAGAGTACACGGCTCAGGACTCTTCACCAGAGGACAGACTCAGGTTCTTACGATCGCGACGCTCGGAACTCTTTCCGACGCTCAGAAGCTCGAGGGACTTGACAACGAGGACACCAAGAGATATATGCACCACTACAATATGCCCGGTTATTCCACCGGTGAGGCAAAGGCTCTCCGTTCTCCCGGCAGACGTGAGATCGGTCACGGAGCTCTTGCTGAGCGTTCGCTCGTACCCGTTCTTCCCAGCGAGGAGGAATTCCCCTACGCAATCCGTCTTGTTTCCGAGGTTGTAAGCTCAAACGGCTCTACCTCTCAGGGCTCTGTTTGCGGATCTACCCTTGCTCTTATGGATGCGGGTGTTCCGATCAAGGCTCCCGTTGCGGGTATTTCCTGCGGTCTTATCACCGCTGAAGACGGTTCGTGGGATACTATGATAGATATCCAGGGACTTGAGGACTTCTACGGAGATATGGACTTCAAGGTTGCGGGAACTCATAAGGGTATCACCTCTATTCAGATGGACCTTAAGGTTGACGGTCTTACTCCCGAAATCATTAAGCGCGCTCTTGAAACCACACACCAGGGTAGAGATGAAATCATCGATAAGGTTATTCTTAAGGCAATCGCCGAGCCTCGCAAGGAGGTAAGCGCTTACGCTCCCAAGATGATCACTATGCATATCAATCCCGATAAGATTCGTGAAGTAATAGGAAGCGGCGGAAAGGTAATTCAGAAGATCGTTGCGGATACAGGCGCAAAGATTGATATTAACGATGACGGAACCGTATTTATCGCAGCGGTTAACCGTGAGAGCGCTGATATGGCTAAGTCCATAATCGACGCTATAGTATTCGAGCCCGTTGTAGGCGAAACGTACGATGCAGTTGTAACCAGAATAATTCCTATCGGCGCATTCGTAGAGTATGCTCCCGGCAAGGAGGGAATGGTTCACATTTCCAAGCTTCAGAAGGAAAGAACCGAGAAGGTTGAGGACGTGGTAAATGTCGGAGACGCTGTTCGCGTTAAGTTCCTTGGAACCGATGAAAAGGGCAGACAGAATCTTTCTATGAAGGATGCCGCTCCCAAAGCGTAATCAATTATAAAGACATAAAAACGAGTGGTTTAACCCACTCGTTTTTTGTGTTTTATATTGAGAATACAATCACAATAGAACGTTTTTTTGTGCAAGTTAACTATAAAAGTGTCGGTTTTTTCGTTAAGGAAAGTTTCGCAAAAATATTGACTATTGAGATTCAAAGTGTTATACTTTATTGGGGCATAAAAGCAGGGGTTTTTTATGCTTTTAAGATTAAAATGCGAGGAAATACAGATGAACAAGAACGGAAAAGGAACGGGAAATATCGAAGAAACGGAAAGACTTGCGAAGGCCTTTTTATCTTTGTGTGACGTAGATGAATGCATGGCGTTTTTTGGAGATTTGTTTACGGTAAAGGAAATTGAAGAGCTTTCATCAAGACTCGAGGTTGCCAGACTTTTGAAGCTTGGTGTGAACTACATAGATATAGCTGCAAAAACCGGAGCAAGCACTGCAACGATAAGCAGAGTTTCTAAGTGCCTTTCGGGTACGAGGGGCGGATACAGAATGGTGCTCTCGCGCTTGGAGGATGATTCAGAGGAGAATAAGCAGGATAACTTCATAAGAACCGATTCTTTAACCAAAGAAGAGAATGATGCTCTCCGCGCTCTCATTACCTGCTTCAGAGCAAAGAAATAAAACGTTCGCTGTTACAGTTCATTTAATATAAAAAATAAAACAAAAACGAGCTCGTCGGAGCTCGTTTTTTTACACTTATTATCTCAAGAAGAACCAAAGGAGAATATATCCTACAATAAGGATAGGCGATGACATAAGGAAAATAAGAATTCCTGTGGTAACCTTATCCCAAATTTCCTTGCGGCGTCTTTGCTTATCGGTAAGTCCGGAAATACCTCCGTCCTTATCAAAGTATTCAATCATAACCGTCTCGCCATTGTCTGACGTTGCCTCCAAAGCCTCCTCGGAAAGCGCAACCGCAAGCTGCTCCTCTGACTCAACGATTTCTTCTATATTATCATTTTTTATATCGCTCATAATATCCTCCATAAACAAAGCGTTTGAAACGCATACGTTTTACTATAACATTTTATCATAAATATGCTTTTAAGTCAAGATAAAATGTAGAAAAAAGTGTTAAAATATCTACTTATATTTGTAAAAGGTGTGAAAAACAAATAAATATTGCAAAAAAACTATATATATGATAGAATATATATGTAGAAAAGCGAGGCAATAAAGATGAAAAAAATAGAAACTGAAAAAAAGTACGTTATCCTAAAACCCGATATAAGCTTGTTAAGAAAACAAAACGAATTTACCAAGAGCCATATTACGCAGATATATCTTTCGGATAGTGAAAGAACCCATAGAATACGAAAGCGAGTGTATGAAGATGGCAGAGAGGAATATACGGAGAACACAAAAAAGCGTATAAGCGTTATGTCGGCGATCGAGAGCGAGAAAGATATAAGCGCTGAAAGCTTCGAGCTTCTTAGCGGCAATATTGAACCCGGCTCGCATCCCGTGCTTAAAATGAGAATTACGTTTGAATATATGAAAAAAACGTTTGAAATAGACGTATATCCCGAGTGGAAAAGCAGCTGTATACTTGAAGTGGAGCTTAACGGTGAAAACGAAGAAATAAACTTTCCCGATTTTATAACCGTTATAAAGGATGTTACGGGAAATAAAGCTTATTCGAATCACAGTATGGCGCACGTCTTTCCCGAAGAAATAAATCGTTAGAATTTTTAATAGGGAGATTGAATTTTCAAAGAATCAATAAAAAATTAATTTCTCTGAAATTTCATAAAAGAAAAGGTAGAGTTAAACTGAATAAGGTTCGTTTTAACGGACTTGTTCAGTGTACTTCTACCGTTTTTTGTTCGGTTACGCCTAAATGACGCAGCCCATTGTTATTTGTGGTATTTCTTTCCCGCAATTATGGTAAAGGATCTGTACAATGCTTCGAGCAAAATAACTCGCATAAGCTGATGAGGAAAGGTCATTTTTGATATAGAAAGCCTGAGGCCGCACTCTGCTTTAACTTTTTCCGAAAGTCCGTGCGACGAGCCTATGACAAGGGCTATTTTTCCAGATGAATCCGTAGCGCTTGAAATTATTTTTGCAAGGGCGGGGGAATCAAATTGCTTTCCCTCAACGCAAAGAGCGATCTTGTACGCATCCTTTGGCATTGCCGATATGATCTTTTCCGCCTCGGCATCAAGAGCTCGAGATATTTCCGACATGGAATCCTCGTTTTTTATAATCTCTTCCTTGATATTTATCTCTTCGACTTTTGCGTATTGCGAAAGTCTTTTTTTATATTCCGAAACGGCATCCTTGAGATAATCTTCCTTTAGAGTGCCGACCGAAATTATCGTCAGATGAGTCATTTTTTAACCCTCGCAAGTCTTTGAATTCCGGATTTTAAGGCATCTGCCAAAGCATCGACGTCCGAAAAATCATTCCTGTGCGAGAAACTTACTCTTATTGAAGAATCAGCCTCCTGAGCGCTTCTTCCAAATGACGTAAGAGCGGATGAAATGCTGTTTGAATTCGAAGAGCAGGCAGATCCGCTTGAAACGTAAATACCGAGAGATGAGAGATAATGAAGCATAGTCTCGCTTCTAACCGAGGGAAGAGTCAAATTAATGATATGCGGAGCGTGAGATGCGGGGTTGGTTATGGAAATTGCGGAAAGAACTTCATCGGAAACTATCTTTTCTATAAGATAGCTTCTCAGCGCTTCCGTCTTTTCCATATTTGCGCTGATATTCGGAAGTCCCTGTCTTATAGCCTCACCGAAAGCGGCAATGCCCGGTACGTTTTCGGTACCCGAGCGAAGTCCCTTTTCCTGTCCTCCGCCGAATACGATAGGAGAAAGTCCGCGAGTCTTTATGACCTCGGGCGCAATAACGAGAGCGCCAACGCCCTTGGGACCTTCGATTTTGTGCGAGGAAACCGTTATCATATCCGCGCCGAGTGATTTTCTTGTAAAGGGGATTTTTAAATAACTTTGAGTCGCGTCAACGTGTAAAAACGCATCGGGAGAATTAGCTCTCATGATATTTGAAATACTCGGTATATCGTATAGCGCTCCCGTTTCGTTATTAACCATCATAACGGTGACTAAAATAACGTCGGGCGTCATTTCTTTTTCAAGAGCCTCGAGGTCGACGATTCCCGATTTAGTGGGGACACGTGCTATTTTAAATCCCATCTCCGCAAGCTTTTCGACGGGTGAGGATACCGATGCGTGTTCGCTGTCCGTGGTTATTATCTTTGCTCCTCTTTTGTAGCGTTCCTTTGAAAAGGCTCTGCCAAAAATCGCAAGATTATTAGCCTCGCTTCCGGAGGAGGTGAAGACTATTTCACAGGTGCGGTCTTTCAAGGAGTTTTGTATTTCGTTTCTTGCTATATCAAGCTCCTTTTCCGCATTTACCCCCATACCGTGCAGAGAAGAGGGGTTTCCAAAGGTGCTTTCCGAAACTTCTATGTATTTTTTCAGCGCCTCGGGGCAAATTTTCGTGGTTGCGCTGTTATCAAGGTAAATACTCATTAAAATTCAACCTTTTTAGCAATATTTTTTACTGTCTCTAAGTTCTTTTGATAGTTTTCTTCGGTTGCTGTATAAGTAAAAACAAAACCGTTGAACGACGTTATAGCGCACACCTGATATACGTGATATTTAACTCCATTGTAAACAAAAGTGTACTCCTGAGATGCTGCTGACTTGGCATTGCCGAGGGAATCTCTTGAATTGAAGTTGGATAATTTTCCCTCGGAATCCTTATGTTGTATGATTGTTATATCCGAAACAAAGGGCTTTAGCTCCTCAATTCTGCGGTTAAGATAGTCATCGACTCTTACGTTAGTCTGCGTAGCCTTTGACATATTGATGGAAGAACCGTCCTCCATAGTTGCGGAAACTATACCGCTCGAGTAATTAACCTTAAAGCTTTCGGGAACGTAGAGATTAAACTTTGATACGGACTTGTCCGAAATAAGCTTATATCCGTCCTTGACCGTGTATTCGGGCTCGCTATTCGTACCGGTCTTGTCTACGTAACGGAAATTGGACGTTACCTTGTCTATCTTTTCCTTGTAATAATCGTACTGTATCGTATCCTTTGATGACATATTCTCACGGAATGAGGTAAAGGTGAAAATGCCGAAACGTTCCTTGTATTCCGCAAGTATCTGCATCGAACGGAATTTGTGACCTGAATACTCGAAATCAAACTCAAATTTAGTCGCCGTTTCTGCGTTTCCGAATACCGTCGAAGTACCGTTCTCACTTGTGAGAAGTGAGAATTTCATATCGGGTGTGTAGCTTTTAGAGCTGTCTGCAAAATATTCCGCAACGCTCATTTTTGGCGGCTCTACTTCTATATACGTTACCGAGGAGCTGTCTACCTTAGAGGCGTAAGCCGTGCTGATATTTCCTTGATTTGAAACGGTCCATTCCTCAGGAGCGTACATATAGTAACCAACGCCGCTACCTCCTCGAACGAGCTGCATACCATCGGGGATGTCTTTGTTTTTCTTTCCACATGACACAGTTCCAAATGTCAATGCGAGAAGCAATACCATAGATAGAATCTTTTTCATTTTAGTAGTCCTTTTTATTTGTTTGTAAATAATAGTTTACTTATTTGTGATTAATTGTCGCTGCTTGCTAAACTGAGAACGATTTGTTTAAAGCTTTTTCCACGCTCAATAAAGTTCTTATATCTATCGAAGCTCGTAGCCGAAGGAGAAAGAATAACAGTTCCTTTGCCGCCTAAAAGCTTCTTGGCTTTTCTTGTGGCGTCGCATAAATCCTCTGCGGTGAGAAATTTATATTCGCCATGTTCGGCGGATAACATTGAAGCAAGGTTGTATCCAACCTCGCCAAGCAAAACTGCGCCATTGGTGAGGGTTGGTAATACGTTAGAAAGCTTATCTACGATAACCCCTTTCCCATACCGCCTATTATGGCGACCGTATTATCGGAAAGAGCGGATAATGTTTTGATTGTTCTTTCGGGAGAAGAGTCGATAGACGAATCTATGTATTTTATTCCACGATCTTCAAAAAAGACCTCTGCTCTGTGCGGGAGCCCCGTAAAATTAACCAGAGCATCCTCAATACATTTTTCTTGACACGCATCGATACACGAGGCAGCCGTTAGCATAAAGTTTCTTACGTTGTAATGCTCTTGGCGTTTTGCTTTCGATACGTCAATGTAGGGAGACCCGTTTACATATATGATTCCGTTTTCGTAAGTGATAAAGTTTTCGCTTCCGCCGATAGCCCTCAGCTTAGGATAACTGAGAAAAAGCGATGTCTTTGCGAATGCCTCACGGTTCATTAAAGCGTTTACTGTAACCGTGCTATCGGCATCGTAAATTAGTTTCTCAGCGTTATCCGTAACGTTCATCTTTGCCTCAACGTATTCGTCAAAGGATGTATGCCAGTTGAGGTGATTGGGAGTAATATTCGTTATGATTGCCGCTTTGGAATGTGGCTTCATAAAGTTCAGCTGAAAGCTTGAAAGCTCAGCAACCTGCAAGGCATTATCACCGAGCGTTGAGCATAAGCTTTTACCGTAATTGCCGCAAGGTACCGCATTAATTCCCGATTTCGAGTACGCCTTCGCGATAAGATGAGTGGTAGTGCTTTTTCCGTCTGAGCCGGTAACAGAAATCGGCGCTTTATCTGTTAAAGCGAAGTATAGCTCGGCATCGGAGGAAAGCAAAACACCATTTGACGCGGCAGCCTGTATTTCCTTTCGGTCACGCCTTACCGAAGGCGAGAGTAATAGAATTTCCTCGCCGATATTCGAAAAAGCATCCTTTCCCGCGAAGATGCGGTCTGCGTTGGTTAGTCCCGATAAATCGGGAGTTGTGTCGGAGCGTACCGTTAATCTGAGCGTTGGATTTTTCTTTAAGAGATAATTAATCGCGCCCACGTTTGACGTGCCAACACCGAAAATTCCAACCGAAAGATACGGCTTTTCTAAAAGCCTTGTTATATCTGACATATCTAACCCTCAAAACAATATTTTAATACCATTATAGATATTTTTCAAGGGCTTGACATTAAAATTTACAAAGTTTTAAAGTGCATAAAGCTTTAAGCTAAATGATTTGCCTTTAAATATATATATCAGACTGCGCTGCTTTCAGTTTTTTCGGAAAGGCATATCTCGGCAAAGGTTCGCTTCATATATTTCTTGTTGAGCACGTGCTTCTCTCCGTGATCACGCAAATCGATAAACACCCTTTCAATAAAAGCTGAGGTCTTGGGGTTGCAAGGCGCCTTGCAACCATATCTTTCCCAATGCGCTAAGGGGAGGGAATTATCGTAGCTTTTCTTTGCGTAGGTTTTAGTTGCGGAAATTTTATCGCAAACGCATTCAACGGCATATTTGTACGGCATCATCGGAATGATTTCGCAGTCGTGGTCGTACCAATATTCAATATGATGCTTATTTCTTCCTCTGTGATGAAGCCATGCTCGGCTAACGCCTTGTTCGCGCCGCGCAACTCCTATCGGCGAGCGGTGTCCTTGATAGAATTTAACGCTTTCGAAAAATTCCGTGGGGGAAAATTTTGAAAGATCATGAACAAGCCCGCGAAAGGGAATTCCGCATTTTACTGCGTGAATGAATACCTTATGCTTGTGGCGAAGAACGAGGGCGGTATGTAAAAATAAGTTTTTGATTTTCATAAAAATACCTTTATCGGAGAAAAAAGCTCCGTCTTAAATATTTACACGTATATTTTACACCATATATATATATAAAGTCAAGAAAGACGGTGAAAAATATTCATCGAAAAATATCAAAAAAACAAAAGGCTTAGCTTGGACAACTTTAGATCCTTTAAAAACAAAAAAATCAATAAAAGTAGTAAAAACAAGATAAAATACTTTGAAAAGTACAATTTTTGCGGATTATATGAAAAATATCGGGAAATTACGGAAATTATATTTTTTCGCCGACCATTACGGTGCAAAAGTTTGAAAAATCATATTTTTTCTGCCACTTTATGAAAAAACGGCTTAAACTTTAAAAAACAACTTGAAAAAAATGCTTGTATATGCTAAAATATTGTGTGTGTAAATATTTTATTAAAGGAGACTTTGAAAATGAAAGAATTTTTAGGAAATGATTTTCTTCTTGATTCCGAAGCAGCCAAAGAGCTTTATTTTGGTTACGCGGAAAAGATGCCCATATACGACTTCCACTGCCATCTTAATCCCAAGGAGATATACGAGGACAAAAAATACAGAAGTCTTACTGAGGTTTGGCTTGCGGGAGACCACTACAAATGGCGTTTGCTCCGTCAGTTTGGCATTGATGAAAACGAAATTACCGGAAATGCGTCTGACGAGGAGAAGTTCAGAGCGTATGCAAAGACAATGCCTTACGCAATAGGAAACCCCATTTATTCATGGACTCACCTTGAGCTTCGTCGTTTCTTCGGTATAAACGACGTTCTCACTCCCGATACCGCTGGTAAAATTTATGCCGAGGCAAATGAGAAGCTTAAGGATCTCACCGCAAGAAAGCTTATAAAAATGTCTAACGTAAAGGGACTTTGCACGACCGATGATCCCGTGGATACTCTTGAATATCATATTCTTCTCAAGGAGGATGAGAGTTTTGACGTCGTAGTACGTCCCTCCTTCCGTCCCGATAAGGGAATGAAGATAGATCAGCCTACCTTCCTTCCTTGGATAGAGCAGCTCGGCGAGGCTGTGGGATACAAAATAGATAGCTTTGCTACTCTTAAGAAGGCTCTTCTTCAAAGAGCGTATTTCTTCGATGAGGTAGGATGCGTATGCTCCGACCACGGACTAGAGCCCTTCGCGTATTTACCCTCTACTGCCGAGGAGTGCGAGATCATTTTCGCAAAGGCGCTTAGAGGAGAGGCTCTTACGTCCGATGAGGTAGAAAAATACAAGGGCGCTCTTCTTGTTGCGCTCGGTAAGATATATAACGAGCTCGGTTGGGTGCAGCAGTATCATATCGGCGCTCTCAGAAACAATTCCGAGAGAAACTTCAAGAAGCTCGGACCCGATACGGGCTTTGACGCTATAAACGACCAGAATTTTGCTCCCAAGCTTTCCGCTGTTCTTAATGAGCTCGATAAGACAAACGAGCTTCCCAAAACTGTTCTTTATTGCCTTAACCCCCGTGATAACGAAACTCTCGCGGCTCTTATGAACTGCTTCCAGGGCGGCATACCCGGTAAGATTCAGTTTGGCTCCGGTTGGTGGTTCAATGATCAGAAGGACGGTATGCAGAAGCAGATGGAAGCGCTTATGCAGGTAGGACTTATATCTCAATTCGTAGGTATGCTTACCGATAGCCGCAGCTTCCTTTCATACACACGTCATGAGTATTTCAGAAGAATACTTTGCTCCAAGCTCGGCGCTCTTATGGAGGGAGGAGAATATCCGTATGACGTTGCGTTTGTCGGCAAGATTGTAGAGGATATCTGCTACAACAACGCCGCTCGATACTTCGCAAAATAATACGTATTCGTTTGACGAAAAAAGTTGATAAAAATGCACCCAAAGATATTTTTGAGTGCATTTTCTTTTTGTATTGTAAATATTAATTTGCATTTCTGCACACTGATTTGAATTTGCAGTACTCACAGACAGCAGATTTGCCTTTTGATTTCTTGAGCGGCAACGCCTCGATATTTCCGGAAAACATCTTTTCGCATATATTCTTGACAGAGCTCTCAATAGCTTGATTTATAGTGTCCCATCCGTTTTTTGAATAGAGATATTTTTTCGTATACGCATCGGGTTCGCCGTTTTTTCTGAATTTTATCGGGATATATTCGGGATTCATTGCCGAAAGAGATTCCTCGGAATCAAGAACCATTCCAAGCCTCTGCTTTATCTCCTTCGATGCCTCGAGTACGTTTTCGGGAGTATCGTGCTTAGCTTTCAGGTCGTCAACGCTCGTTTTTACGTAAAGAACGCCTGCTGGTGATAATTTTTTAGTTGTGTCGGATGTTATTTTTTTAATAAACTCAGGCTTATCCGTGTCAACTATTGACTTAAGGTATAAGAAAATCTGTAGGTTCATTCCTTGCTCAATATCCGAGGGTGAGAATACCTTTTTGCCGGACTTATAGTCCACAACTCTTACGTATATATCCTCTTCGCCGATAAAAGCGTCAACACGGTCGATCTTTCCCGTAATAAACACGTTTTTGCCCGAATCCGTGTTAAATATAACGGGATTGGGCTTATCATCGCTTCTTCCGTCAATCTCAAGCTCGAAAAATATCGGCTCATACTTGCAATTTGAAAACTCGTCGCAAAGATTATCGATGATCGGCTTCGTGTACGCTGAAAGCTTTTTGATGGTATCCTCAAGTCTTGCTGAGGTTTTTGGAATTCCTTCAAAGCATTTCGCTATGTATTCGTCTGCCACCCCGTGTATAAGTGAAAGCTTTTCGTCTTCTGTGATTTGGGATATGGATTTTCCTCTTTTTTTCAGTTCGCGGAAAAAGTTTTCAAGCACGGCGTGTAAAAAGTTACCTATGTTACGCGAGTCAAATTCCGCTTTTTCGTTGTCATTAAGCTTTAGGTTGTAAGTGCAGAAATAATTCATCGGGCATTTTGCGAACAGCTCAAGCTTGCTTTGACTCATAGGAACGTTTTTGCCGTATATGGCGTTGAGTGACTCTTCGGAAAGACTAAGTGCTGAATTTTTAATATTTGCCTCGCTTACGCTTAGAGTTCTTCCGTATCCGAGTGTCTCGAGCGCAGATTCGATTTCACGGTACTCGGTATCGTTTTTTGATATATGCTCTATTGCGTATTCTGCGGAGAAGGTTTTTTCGTGCGTCTTAAGAGAGGAAAGCTTTTTAGGAGCAATCTTCCCCTCGGAAATAGCTTTGATTCTCAGCACGGCATCGGATGCCGCGGTAGCCTTGAATGATGAATCCGCGGAGGAGTATAGTACGGTGATGCTCTCCTTTGCAAAGGAAAGCGCCCTGGTAAAGTAATACAGCTCTTCCGCTCCCTTGATATCGGAATCGGCATCAACGTTAAGTCCCAGAGCGGAAAGGATTTTTTTATCCTTGTCGGTAAATAAGGAATCCTCGTCGGTTGTACCGGGAAAAACACCTGCGTTTGCGCCGATAATGTAGATATGGCGTTTACTTCTCATACGGGCAATGTTTGCCGAAGCAAAGGCGACCTCTTCAGTAAAAGCGGGTATTTTTCCTATATCTGTTTCGGAAAATGTAATCTTAAGTAGGCAAATGAAGGTGTCTTTTGATACTTCTGTGTCGCCGAGTATCTCGCACAAGCTGTCAAGAGAAGAGCATATCAGCTTCCAAATTCGAGCAGTTTCGTCGCTTCTTCCGAAAAGCAGCCTTTCCTCCTCGCTTTTTTTCTTGAGCTTTTCTTCCATATCGAGCGACACAAGAAAATCCACGAGAGCTACGCAATACTCCTTGACGGTACGCGCTTTGTTTATAGCTTCGCAAAGCGCGATAAGAGGATTTATAACGGTGTTTCTTGCTGCGTCTATTCGTAAAAGCTTTTCTTCATCGCGTTCGTTTCTGCGCTCGGTATATCCCGAGGGGTTCATATTCCATATGATTCCGTCCGTGAAGCGTCTACCGTTTATCTGCCATTTTTCAACGTAAAGCTCAAATTCATCCGCAATCTCTCGCTCGAGCCCCGAAAGAGAGCATTTCGCATACGATATAACGTCCATGCGCTTAAATCCGTCGCAAGCTGCCGAGAGCGCGCTGTATACGAGCTTTATAGCCTCGTATGATGAAACGTCTGCTTTTTGGTCGAAAAAGAGAGGAACGTCAGCCTTTTTGAATGACACGTCGATTATTCCGCGGTAGCTGTCGGTATTTCTCGCGATTATGCCGAAGTCCGAATAATCCGCTCCCGACATAATGCGGCGTTTGATATCCGTTGCCACAAAATCGCATTCCTCGTAAGGATTTTCGGCTTCGAATATTTTAACCTTATCGATATCCTTGAGGCTATCCGTGTCAAGCCTTGCGTTGCTTTTCCATATAAGCTCGGTTATTTCGGAGAGCAGGGGCGATGATACACCGTATCTTCCGTCTATTCTCTCGAGCTTTACGGCAACGTTTGATTTTGAAGCGAGTGAAACGATTTTTTTATGCGTGTCTCTCGCCTCGGAATATTCATAAGAGTTGGGTGACGATTTGGGTATAATAAGCGACACGGTTACGGGGTATCTTTTAGCAAGAGCCGAAATCATTCTGTACTGGGGCTCGGTGAACGAGGTGAAGCCCTCGATAAAAATCTCCGCTTCCGAAAGAAAATGCTCGTTTGCCCCGTCAAGCTTTTTGACGGCAAGAAGAATTTCATCCTCTGCGCTCGAAGCGTGCTCGGAAAGGAAACGGTTATAAAGTGTCATTATCTTCGAAATGTCCGAAAGCTTTGCTCTGAGTCGACCGTCAATAGAACGGTTCGCAACCTCCTTTTCCGCTTCCGCAAGCTCCGAGGGGGTAATCGCAAAGCTCTGCATCTGCTTTACCGCGGCGAGCATTTTCGAAACACTGCCGTGCGTAATAGCGCCGTTCTTTGCGGTGGTTGCAAGCATGGGAGATAGCTCTGCGAGAGCTTTCCACATTATAAGGGCTCTTTTAACCGCATCCGTGCTGTTTCCCGCGGCGCCACCGAGGGAACGGAAAATAACGTCTGAAAATCTTGTAAAGTTAGTAACCTCTACGTATAACGGCGCCGATCCGCAAAGATGCTCCGCCATTTCGTCCTCCGTGCTTACGGTGTCCTGCTCGGGAACTATAAGAAAAGCTCTTTTTTTCTTTTCCGCAAGACCTGTGATTCTTTTTTTTATAAGCTCTCTGCCGCCCGCGTAGAATCCGCCTTCAATAAGAGTTATCACGGTTATTCTCCTTCCTTTCCCGATGGGGAAGCGTCGTCGTTATATGCGCCGAGATAGATTGGATTTATCCTGTAACCGAACTTCCTTGAAGAAACGATTACCTTTTCGCCGCCCGACTCAAGCTTTTCGCGTAAGTAGTGAACGTATATGTTTATAAGACCGTCGGAAGCGTCGCTCCATACCGTCCTTGCAATTTCATCGCGTGAGGTGTAATTTTCTCCTCCGGACAGAAGGAGCGCAAGAAGCGAAAATTCGTGAGAGGTGAGCTTGATTTTCCTGTTTTTGAAGAATACGTGCTTTCCGTCTCGCGAAAGCTCGAGCGTCTCCCCTTTTTTCTCCTCAGAGAAGAGAGTCTCAAAGAACCCGTTAGGAAAAGGAAGCGTAACCGCATCCGTTGAATTTTCCCTGGAAAGCCTTATGACCCGCGCGTGCGTCTCATCGAGAGGTGTCCCGGAATCGCAGTCATAAAAAACAATTTCCGCAGCCTCGTCAAAGCCCATAACAGTATCGGCGATCCCCTGTAGCTTCAGCTCTATAAATCTGAAAAGATATTTGTCATCAGTTATGACGGATACTCTCATAAATCTCACCTCTTTTCACTTAAGAACATAACAAATTCTAATTTATTAGCAAAAACATTATATACCTTGATCGAGCTTTTGTCAACGAAATATTTTGCCCTTTTCATCATAGGTCAATTTTTGCAATTTCCGAGGCAATTTTTGCAATTTTGTTAATTGAGAAGTTATAGTATAATGTAGGTGCAAACAAAAATAAAGGAGATTACACCAATGAACAATGATATGATGAAAGAGCTTTATTCTATAGGCCTTATCCCCGTCATCAAGATCGAAAATCCCGATGATGCGGTTCCGCTTGCAAAGGCGCTTATTGACGGAGGACTTCCCGCGGCGGAAATCACCTTCAGAACCGCATGCGCGGCAGAGGCTATCAAAAATATTACGGAAGCTTATCCCGAAATGCTCGTAGGAGCGGGAACCGTGCTTACGACTGAGCAGGTTGACGCGGCTATTGCGGCAGGCTCGAAATTCCTCGTTTCCCCCGGACTTAATCCCAAGGTAACCGCTTATGCGCTTTCCAAGGGCATTACGATGCTTCCCGGATGCTCCAACCCCTCCGACGTAGAGGCGGCTCTCGAGCTTGGGCTCAAGACGGTTAAATTCTTCCCCGCGGAAGCTGCAGGCGGACTTAAGATGCTCAAGGCTATGGCTGCTCCCTATGGTCAGCTTACCTTTATGCCCACAGGCGGAATCAGCGCGGATAACCTTCTTGACTATCTCAAGTTCAATAAGATAGTTGCTTGCGGCGGCTCGTTTATGGTTAAGGATGAGCTTGTTAAGGAAAAGAAGTGGGACGAGATCACCGCTCTTACAAGAAATGCGGTTAAGACGATGCTCGGACTTGAGTTTATCCATATGGGTATAAACAATGAAAACGAAGAGGAGTGCCGTCGCGGCGCGAAGCTCTTTGAGCTTATGTTCGGTATGCCCCTCCGTGAGACCAGTAAATCCATTTTTGCGGGCGAAGCGTTCGAGTTTATGATGGGCAAGGGCCCCGGCAAGTGCGGACATATCGCAATTCGCACAAACTTTGTTGACAGAGCTATGGCTTACTTCAAGAGAATCGGCTTTGAGTTCGACGAGGCGAGCGTTACTTACGATGATAAAACAGGAAAGCCCAAGTTTGCATACTTCAAGGATGAGGTTTGCGGATTTGCTATCCATCTCGTACAGAAATAATCTTTAAGCACTTAAATAGCATACGGCAACAGATGAGGCAAAGCTTCGTCTGTTGCTTTCTTTTTGCGTGTGAGCGTCGGCGCGCAAAAGGTGTAAAAATATTTTGAACTTTCGACAATATAATATTGCAATTTTTAAGGCTCTGTGTTAAAATATACTTGTATAATTATAAAATAAGAGCAAGGAATCTGATTTTAGCTCTGAGGAGGTTTAAATGACGTTAGATCTTTTACACAATAAAATAATCAAGGAAACTCTCACTGAGAGCTTTGAAAAGAGTGTAAACGATAATCTTATCCCAAAGCTTTACGCACTTTACGGCACGTCGCTTGAGGGCGTACAGTTTTATGAGGATTACATAAATGACGACTTTATAAAGGACGGATATTGGTATTACCCCTTGACCGTGGTTATAGGCGGTATATACGCTATAATCTGGATAAAATGGGATATATCCGTAGCTAATGATTTTGAGGGCGGAATACCTTACGCATACGTCGGTAACGGAGGAATAGACTTCATTATTGCCGACGACGTTCCTATCGCCTTCAAGAAGTCGATAGAGGGAAGAGATAATTATTTCGAGGGCGGATACGTGAAGCTTAACGTTACCACGGACGCTCCGAATCCCAAAATCCTTGCAGGTAAATATTCTCAGACCTTCGTAGATGAAATGAACAGACAGATTTCGGTAGCGATAAGCCGTGCGTGCGGAGTAAAGGGGCTTCCCGAAAGCAGTATTGAAATTGATATAGTATTCGCTCCCAATACGTATATGGAGCATACCTCGGAAAACGTAACCTACCGTAGATTGCTTATATCCGCAAAGGGCTGCTCGGCTCGTGATTTCT
>SVUD01000057.1 GCA_015063445.1 Oscillospiraceae bacterium | reverse complement strand
CATAACTGCTATAGTAGCCTCCTTGTTCTTGATTTTTCAATATCTCCTTTACCTCGGCTTTGGCAAGGTCGTTCTTGGAAGAATACCTTTTTTGCAAATATACGTAGAAGAATATGCTTCTCAGGAAAGCGAAAGTATATTTAAATTCAATTTCAGACCTTCCTCATTCTTTTTTGAACCCGCAATGTTTGCTCAGTACGTAGCCGTACCACTCGTATTGAACCTTTTTGACAAAAAGAATTGCCCCTTCAAGCGCGGAGGATGGATAACCGCTCTTTTGACGGTTGCAATTATCCTTTGCACCTCGGGGCAGGGTATACTCTATCTTGCGATTATATATCTTGTTTACGGTATTTTCTTCATAAAGAACAGAACGCGCTTGGTTTTATTGGTCGTGCTTGCCGTGGCGATTTGTCTGATAGGTTATTTTACTATAGACGCTCTGCGCTTTGGTATAGATCGCCTATTTTTCAACGAGAATGCATCCGAAGCGCGCCTTGGAACCTATAGTTTTTGTCTATCTCTAGAGGGGGTGACGATGATTTGGGGCTACGGATACGGAACGACTCCGTACTCTCTTTATATGGCGGGTGCCGCCTACGTTTGGTACGGTTGCGGTATTGTGGGATTGATACTTGCGCTGTCTATATTTGCTAGCTTTATTTACCGTGCTGATGGTATAGCGTACAGAACTATAGCTGTTCTGTTCCTTGTAATGTTCTTCGGCACCTGTCTTTTCTACACTTATATGGCTTTTTGGTACTTTTCTTTGGTAGTCTGTAAGCACGGTAAATCTCAAACTGCTATATATATCGTACCGGATGAGTCTATAGCTTTGACCGAAGCTATAGTTCAGGAGAATAATTGTGAAATTAGTTGAAACTCGTTACTTTAAGATAATTAAAGACGTATATCTGCATTTGTTGGTATTTACGCTTATATATGTGGAATTTGGATACCGTATGGTAGTTACCGGTATGTTTTCCGGTACTGCGCGTACCCTGATTCTTCTTTTTGCTACGGCTCCGCTTATATTCTTCCTCAAGCGCTTTGACCCGAAGAGAACTGTTTTGTTCGTATATATAACAACTTTAATAGCCTTTAACAGTCTGCGCGGAGATGCTTTTTCGGATTGTATTCTTCTTTTTATTCCAATATATATAGGTTATCTTATTGCCGGCACGGTAAAAATCGACGAGCTTGCTAAGGCTTTTAACAATGTGGTGTTTTGTTTAGCCTTGTTCTCTCTGGCTATGTATGCCGTAGCGCTTCTTGCTCCCGGCTTGATTTTTCGCCTTCCGTTTTTAGGATATCGTGGAGAGGGAATGCTTAGGATATACGATGCGCTTTTTTCTGTTGTTACAAGCGGGTCGGAGCTTCCCCGAAATTACGGTATAACCTGGGAGCCCGGCGCCTTCGCCGTTTTGCTAAGCGTAGCCCTTTGTTCTATGCTTGTTTTCGAGAAAAAAAGAAAGCCTATCCGGATTATAGTCTTTATAATAGCTCTTATTACCACGTTCTCTACTATGGGCTATTTCACGCTTGCCGGCATTCTGCTTGCCTTCGTATTTCAGAAGGGGCGCTTGAATGCAAAATCGAGGTGGAAATTTTTCCTTCTCCTTGCCGTTATAGTTGCCGTGGTGCTATGCTTACCCAAAGATATATACGAGCTTGTATTCTCAAAGCTCGAGGGCTTGTTCTCCGATGATAGCGTGGACATAGCCGAAACTACGCAGGCTAGAATTGACGCTATAAAATATCCCTTCGCGGCGTTTATGGAATCGCCTATCTTTGGAATCGGATACGAGGATTTTGCCTTCCTGAACGCTACTCTCTGTCACGGCGTTGCAACGAATACTATTCTCAACTGGTTTGCCGCTATGGGACTTCTTATGGGAATCCCCTGCACCTACTACTACTTCAAGCTGATATTCGTATGCGGTAAAAAAATGCGGCTCTATCTCCCGGGAATTCTTATTCTTATAGTTTCGCTCGTGTTCCCGATTTCAACCGAGAGCCTGCTTAGAATATCCCTGATATATATTCTTATATTCTACGGTGCGGGCAACAGCTTTGCGGGAGATAGGATTAAGACCCGCTACGTTAAATGAAACGAAAAGGATTTTGTAACAAATAATGCGAATACTCTTTATTCTCGGAAAATATCATCCCGATTACTCTGCTAACGGTCTTTGCGCAAGGAACGTTATAGACGCCCTCGTTGCCGACGGGCACGACGTTACCTGTGTAGTAAATTCCTTCGCCGAGTTTAATGAGCCCTACGAGCTTAACGGAGCGAAAATATATCCTATCAAGCCAAGGCTCTCCGTAAGACTAGCTGAGTGGTGCCGAAGAAATCAAAACCGAAAAATATGCGGTCTATTAAACCGTCTTTCCGCGCTTATGACTAAGGCAAAGCTTGGCTTGACACAGCACAGATGGCCATTCGTCTCTCGCGGATATTCAAGGAGATTTTATAGAGAAGCTCTCAGGCTTCACAGAGAAAATTCTTTTGACGTCGTTGTAGGCGTTTATACACCCTTTGAGGCTCTTTATGCAGCGTACAGACTGAAGAAAAAGGACGAAAGCATAAAATTTGTTCCCTACTATCTCGACGCTCTCGCCGGCGGCTGGGGACTCTCTCTCTGGTCGGAGAATAAAATAAGCAAACGAACCCGAAAATGGGAAGGTCTCATTGATTCTTGCGCCGATGCCGTCGTTTCTATGAACGCTACTCACAAGTATTTTGAAGATAATCCTTTATCCTTGTCACGTGACGTTAAGCGTTATTTTCTTGATGTTCCGGCACTGCTACCTTCCATTTATTGCGAGGAAGCAAGGATAAGCGAAGAACGGAAATATGCATTTTATGCTGGCTATATTTCCTATCCCGGACGAAACCCTTTGCCTTTTTTAGACGCTTTTTCGAAAATACTTGATTTGATAAATATAGATCTTGTTTTCGTTGGTAGCTGCAACCATATGGACGTTTTAGAGCCTTATATAAAATCATCGAATGGAAGAATTAAGCATTTAGGTTTAATGGATCACGGTTCGGTTTTAGAAATGGAGAAAAACGCCGAGTATCTAGTTAATATAGGAAATGAAAATCCAAATCTCATACCAAGTAAAATATTTGAATATATGAGATTTGGCAAGCCTATTATATCTACGTATCGGACAGATAACGATACCTCGCTTGAACCCCTTAAAAAGTACGGCAACGCCTGCTTTATCGACGAGCGCTTACCCGCCGAGGATAACGCAAGGACTCTGTTGGACTTTATCAATAGCGAAAATAAAAAGCCGATATCCCCCGAAGAAATGCAAAAGGAGTTTTATCTGAATACTCCCACTGCCTTCGTAGACGTAATTAACAGCTTGAAGGAAAAGTAAAATGACAGAATATCTGAAAACTAATAATCCTTCTCTTTGCTACGGCTGTCGCGCCTGTGAGCATATATGCCCGAAATCCGCTATCACTATGACTGATAACGTGGAGGGCTTTCTATACCCCGAGCTTAACGGGAGCATATGTATAAAATGCGGTCTTTGCGAGCGGGTATGCCCGATAAAAGAGACCGATAACAGAACCACTCCTATATCTGTCTTTGCCGCACAGTACAAGAACTCCGAGGCGCTTCTTGAAAGCTCGTCGGGTGGTATGTTTTCCGCTCTTGCAGAGTACGCTCTTTCGAGGGACGGGCTTGTCGCGGGTTGCGTATTTGACGAGACCTTTACCGCAGTACATATTCTGACTGCTAATCCCGCCCGCATAGCGCGTATGCGCGGCTCGAAGTATGTGCAGAGCGATTTGCGTGGCGTGTATCCCGAAATAAGGACTGCGCTTGACAATGGCAGATTCGTTCTTTTTACAGGCACCCCCTGTCAGGTAGACGGACTTTTCCGCTTTCTCGGTAAGCCCTACTCAAATCTTTTTACGGTTGACCTGATTTGTCACGGAGTACCGAGCCCAAAATTGCTTTCGGGGTATTTGCGTACTGCATCTAAGAATGATACGATTGATAACCTTAAATTCCGTGATAAAAAAAGAAATGGATGGAATGCTCAGGGAAGTATCACGCTTGATGGAAAGGTGAAGACTTTCTCATCCTTCAATAGTAGCTACTATTATTATTTTATGCAAAACAGCATTCATAGAATGTGCTGCTATTCCTGCAAATATTCCTCAATCTCTCGCGTTGGCGACCTGACGATTGGCGATTATTGGAATATCGACGAGATTCTTCCGGAGCTTGACTCACGCGCCGGCTTTTCCGCCTTGCTCGTTAATACCGAGCGCGGCAGGGAAGCTATAGAGGCAATAAAGGATAATTTGACCCTTTACGAAACCACGCTCGAGGACTGTGTGAGCGGCAACGGTAATCTTAGCCACCCCTCGCCCCTTCCCGACAGCCGCAACGTAGTGTATAAAACGATAGAGAACGAAGGATATCGCGCTTGCGAGAAGAAATTCTTTAAGCCGAAGCGCCTTGTTCCGTTCATAAAAAGACATACTCCTAAATTCGCAAAGCAGCTTTTAAAGAAATTACTTTCGAAATGAGATGGAATATGAAAACGAAGATAATTACCATTCACGGGATTCCGAACTTCGGCTCGATTTTTCAGAGTTATGCTCTCTGTGAATATCTTAAAGCTAAAGGATTTGGTGACGTAGAGCTTATTGACTACAATCCGCCATATTATAATAAGAAAACGCTCCGTTCTCTTGCCGGAAAGGCGCTGAATTTCCGTCATTACCTTAAAAGAAAGAGGAAATACAGAGCCTTTGTAGAAAGGGAGCTTCCTCTTACCGAGAAGTCCTATTCCTCTATAGCTGAGTTGAATTCTGCTGAGCTTCCCGCCGACCTTTACCTTGCGGGTGGCGACCAGCTCTGGAACGTATATCACAACTGCGGAAAGGACGATGCATACAAGCTCACCTGGGCAAAGGGAAGAAAGGCGTCCTATGCTACAAGCATGGGGCAGACGGGCTTTACAAAAGAGCAGCTTTCCGCGCTCGGTGAGAAAATATCCGATTTTGAGGCGGTGTCGGTCAGAGAATCCAGCTCGGTTGATATGCTGAGCTCGGTAGGTATTACTGCAGAGCACAGCGTAGACCCGGTTTATCTTCTTGACCCCTCGCATTACGAGCGCTTTGTCAAGCCCGTAAATCAGCCCGATTATTTGCTCGTATATCTCGTCAACCCCTCAAAGCTTCTTGACGACTGTATAGAATTCTTGTCAAAAAAATACGGGCTAAAGGTTATACTTTGCTCGGGCTTCAGAAGGAAGTGCAAATGTGACGAGTTCTTGAAGGACCTCGGTCCTGACGAGATGTTAAGCTACATTAAGGGCGCAAAAATCGTTCTCTCCTCGTCCTTCCACGCAACCTCCTTCTCGCTGATATTCAAAAAACAGTTCTTTACTATTCTTCCCGACGAGCATACAAACGAGAGAATAGTCGACCTTCTTAAAATTATGAAGCTTGAGAGCCGCATCATTACGGAGAAATCCGACCTTCCCGCGGCACTTTCCGCTGATATAGATTATAGCGGCTTTTCCGATTATGCCGAGCATATAAATGAATCGAAGGCGTATCTCAATAGGATTATAAATAATGATAAGTAAACTCAAAAATAAATGGAGCACCCTTTCCGAGAACGACAAAATAGTATACAAAAACGTTTTCGGAGCCTTTATGGTTAAGGGCGGAGCGCTCGTAGTCACTCTTCTTACTCTCCCCGCATACATTAGTTTCTTCAATAATAACGAGGTTTTGGGACTTTGGTACACTATACTGTCACTTCTCAACTGGATACTTAATTTTGATCTTGGAATAGGTAACGGATTAAGAAATCATCTGACTACCGCACTAGCCGTTAACGACAGAGGAGCGACGAAAAAATATATATCCTCGGCGTATTTTTCCGTTGGCGCAATTGTAACGCTTGCCTCGCTTCTTTTCGTGTTTTTGATAAAATACGTTGATTTGAACAGTGTTATGAACATAGCCGTTAGCGAGGTTTCAGAGGAGCAGCTATACACCGCTGTGGTAATAGTGTTTGTTGGAGTTATGGTTCAGTTCTGGCTTAAGCTTATTAACTCAGTTCTGTACGCTCTTCAGAAATCCTCGGTTAATAATTTCTTGGTTCTTTGCACCAACGTAGCCGTTCTTATAGTGGCAATGGTTTACCCGTCGGGAAGCAACGGTGAGAACGTTATAGTTATGGCGGTTGTTCACGCGCTTGCGGTTGCGCTACCCCTTATCGTTGCGTCACTCGTTGTATTTCTTGGCGAGCTGCGTTACGCCCTGCCGCGACTGAAATGGATTTCCGCCTCACATACGAAAAGCGTTCTTTCCCTCGGTGGAGCCTTCTTTCTTGTCCAGCTTGCTTATATGGTTATTATGAGTACTAATGAGTTTTTGATAACGAGACTTTCGGGTAATTCCTTCGTCGTTGATTATCAGGCGTATTATAAGCTGTTTTCCCTTGGAAGCACGGTTTTCGCCCTTGCGATGACGCCGATATGGTCTGCCATAACCAAGGCAAAGGCGGAAAACAATACCGTTTGGATAAAAAAATCATATAAAAGACTTTTGCTTTTATGCCTTGTATTTTCCGTCGGAGAAATGATTTTGGTTCCATTGTCAGAGCCTATAATGACCGTGTGGCTTGGCAAGGATGCCGTTCCGGAAATTAATTATGTCACCTGCCTTTTATTCTCGCTTCTCGGATGCTTTATGATGCTTAACAGTGTTATGTCGAGCATTGCAAACGGGCTCGGCGAGCTTAAGGTTCAAGCGGCTGCCTTTCTTGTCGGTGCGGCTTTGAAAATACCGCTTTCATATTTCTTCGTTTATATTATGGGCACGTGGACTGGGGTGCTTCTTGCAAATATCCTTTGCGTGGCGATATACTGTGCCGCCCAGCCTTTGTTTATAAAAAAGTATTTATCTGTTCGGGAGGAAAAATAAAATGTCACTTTTTACCAACAAAACCCTTATGATAACCGGTGGAACCGGTTCGTTCGGAAACGCGGTGCTTAACCGCTTTCTCGCTACCGATATAGGCGAAATCCGCATTTTCTCGCGCGATGAGAAGAAGCAGGACGATATGCGCCACGAGTTTCAGGTTAAGATGCCTGAGGTAGCCGAAAAAATCAAGTTCTATATCGGTGACGTGCGCGATATTCAGTCGGTTCGTAACGCTATGCACGGCGTTGATTACATCTTCCACGCGGCGGCGCTGAAGCAGGTGCCCTCCTGCGAATTTTTCCCTATAGAGGCTGTAAAAACCAACGTTCTCGGAACAGATAACGTGCTCACCGCCGCAATAGAAGCAGGTGTTAAAAACATAGTCTGCCTTTCCACCGATAAGGCGGCTTATCCCGTAAACGCTATGGGAACAAGTAAGGCTATGATGGAGA
Organism: Oscillospiraceae bacterium; assembly: GCA_015063445.1. The sequence continues at coordinate 2,273 of SVUD01000057.1, read as the reverse complement.
AGGTTATAGTTGCTAAGTCGAGAACCGTAGTTCCCGGCAAAACCAAGATATGCTGTACGAGATACGGTAACGTTATGTGCAGCCGCGGCTCTGTAATTCCCCTTTGGATTGACCAGATTAAGGCGGGTAATCCCATCACCGTAACCGAGCCCACTATGACGCGCTTTATTATGTCGCTCGACGAGGCGGTTGATCTCGTTCTCTTTGCCTTTGAGCACGGAGAGAACGGAGATATCCTCGTTCAGAAGGCTCCCGCTTGTACTATAAAAACACAGGCTGAGGCTGTATGTCAGCTCTTCGGCGGTAACACCGACGATATTAAGGTTATAGGTATTCGCCACGGTGAGAAGATGTACGAAACCCTCTTAACTAACGAGGAGTGCGCAAACGCAATAGATATGGGCAACTTCTACCGCGTTCCCTGCGATAAGCGCGGTCTCAATTACGATAAGTATGTTAATAAGGGCGACAAGGAGCGCAACGTTCTGCGTGAATTCAACTCCAACAATACGAGAATTCTTAACGTAGAGGAGACCAAGGCTAAGATTGCCTCTCTTTCCTATATCAAGGAAGAGCTTTCAAAGCTCGGTAAGTAATAATGAAGATACTTATAACCGGAGCAGAGGGCTTCGTCGGTAAAAATCTTTCCGAGGCTCTGAAAAATATAAGGGACGGCAAGGATCGGACTCATCCCGAGCTGAATATCGAGGAGCTTTATCTTTACGACGTAAATTCTCCGCGCGAGGAGCTTTCCGTAGCCTGCCGTGATTGTGATTTCGTATTCAATCTCGCGGGTGTGAACCGACCTAAGAGCACCGAGGAATTTATGGCGGGTAATTTCGGCTTCGCAAGTGAGCTTTTAGCGGAGCTGAAAAAGAACTCAAACACCTGTCCCGTGATGCTTTCCTCGTCCATACAGGCAACTCTTATAGGAAGATACGACGGTGAATACGGCAGAAGCAAGAAGGCGGGAGAGGAGCTTTTCTTTGAGTATGCAAAGGAGAGTGGAGCAAAGGTTCTCGTATACCGTTTCCCGAATCTTTTCGGTAAATGGTGCCGCCCTAATTATAACAGCGCGGTTGCAACCTTCTGCTACAATACGGCAAACGGCTTGCCGATTACGGTAACGGATCCCAGAGTAGAGCTCGAGCTTTTATACATAGATGATCTTATTGACGAGATGCTTCTTTGTCTGTCCGGCAAGGAGCACCGCGCTGAATTTGACGGAATAAGAACCGTTATAACCGAAGGCGGAAGATACTGCGCCGCACCTGTTACTCACAGAGTAACGCTTGGTGAGATTGTATCCCTGCTTGAGCGGTTTGATGAGCAGCCAAGGACGCTTATGATGCCCGAAATTCCCTGCGGCAGCTTTGCAAAGAAGCTATATAGCACGTATCTTTCCTACCTTCCAAGGGATAAGGCTTGCTTTCCTCTCAAAAGGAACGTTGACGCCCGCGGCTCCTTCACCGAGCTTTTGAGAACAGAGAACTGCGGTCAGTTTTCGGTCAATATCTCAAAGCCCGGTATAACCAAGGGGCAGCATTGGCACAACACTAAGTGGGAATTTTTCATCGTCGTTAGCGGCAGAGGCGTGATAGAGCAGAGAAGAGTCGGAGACGGAGAGGTCTTGCGCTTTGAGGTTTCGGGAGATAAAATAGAAGCGGTGCATATGCTTCCCGGCTACACGCATAACATTATCAATCTTTCCGACACGGAGGATATGGTAACCTTGATGTGGGCAAACGAATGCTTTGACCCGAATAAGCCCGACACGTTTTTTGAACCCGTTTGAACAGATAAATAAAGAGGAAAAGTTATGAGTATTAAGCTTGATTACAGCGATGTGAAATTTAAAGAAAACGGCAAGCTGAAGCTTCTTATCATTGTGGGAACCCGTCCCGAGATAATAAGGCTTTCGGCTACCATAAATAAGTGCAGAAAATATTTTGACTGTATTCTTGCCCATACGGGACAGAACTACGACTATAATCTCAACGGAATATTCTTTAAGGATTTGGGAATAGCAGCTCCCGAGGTTTATATGGATGCTGTAGGTGATGACCTCGGCGCAACGGTTGGAAACATCATAAACTGCTCGTATAAGCTTATGAACGAGGTGAAGCCCGATGCAATTTTGGTTCTCGGCGATACCAACTCCTGTCTGTCCGCAATATCGGCAAAGCGTTTGCATATTCCGATTTTCCATATGGAGGCAGGAAACAGATGTAAGGACGAGTGCCTTCCCGAGGAAACCAACAGAAGAATAGTGG
>SVUD01000056.1 GCA_015063445.1 Oscillospiraceae bacterium | reverse complement strand
AAAATAAACACCATCCACGAGGGATGGTGTTCGTTTTTATGGCGCAGGAAGAGGGATTCGAACCCCCGTGCCTTTTGGGCAAACGGTTTTCAAGACCGCCTCGTTGTGACCGCTTCGATATTCCTGCATATAACTGCAACCCATAGGGCTGCGGTTATATGCAGAGAATATCTACACGGCTCTGAAAAATTCATTTTTCAGAATCCGCTTCGCATACCCCACGAAGTCATCGGGGAGCTTGCTCACCAGTGACGAGTGTGGGTATTCTCGTCTTTGACGAGATATTCCGTTACAGCCTTTTTGGATTGTAAATTACTATTAAATTGTGATTTTAGAAAATGGCTCGTCGAAGACGAATCCGGTTCGCAAAATTCGGCAAAGCCGAAATAAGCCTGCGTATTTTTGAAGCTTGTGTTTCGCACACTCGCCCGTATATGATACCATATTTTTAAATCGATGTCAATATCTTTGCAAAAATATTTTCTCCTTTATTTTTTTGTTTTTTTCCTTCCTTTCAATTTTTGTGGGAGCGGAGCTCGGAATTCTTTCTTACTGTTTCTTTTCCTTACACGTTCTCCCTTTAGACATTCTTAGAGCCAATGCGACAGTTAACGCAAAAAACGCCTTGTTTATCTATTTTTGAAAAAATATTTTTGCTGTTCACTTTTTGTCACTTTAATTTTACATAATCTTATCCCGCTTTTTTATAAAATCATTAAAATGTAAACTTAAGTGTTAAAATTCTTTATTTAGTAAATAATTATTTACACAGATAAATGCGTATTTTTACGCATTTTTTCTTTTTGGCGTTTTTGATTTTTCGCCATTTTTAGCCTTTTTTGGCTGTTTTTCGCTTTTTTCGACTTGACATGCGTGCGCACACGTGGTATAATTTAATTTAAACTAATATATCTTTTAATATAATAAACACATGTGGGGGCAATCAGCAGCTTTTTCACACGCCCCTCGATATCAATACTTTTACGGAGGCAGCTATGTTACTTGAAATCCGAAATCTTTACAAAAAATATTCTCAGCGCGCGCCCTACGCCATTGAGGATATAAACATTGTCGGTGAGCCGGGAGAAATTATTGGAATTCTCGGACACAACGGCGCGGGAAAATCCACCACGATAAAATGCATCACGGGTATGCATCCATACGAGAAAGGCGAAATTTCGGTTGCCGGCTACGATATGCAGAAAAATCCTATCGAGGCAAAAAAGAACTTCGGCTACGTCAGTGATGAATATTCCCTCTTCGAAAAAATGACCGGCTACGAGTTCATCAATTTCATGGCGGACATCTACAAGGTTAAAAGACGCGACCGTAAGGAGCGAATCGCGCAATTCCAGGAAATGCTTGCGCTTGGAGATTCCATATACAAGCCGATATCCTCGTACTCGCACGGTATGAAGCAGAAGGTTTCGTTTATGGGCGCTCTTATCCACAACCCGAAGGTATTTATTCTCGACGAGCCCATGGTAGGACTTGATCCTCATACGGCGAACGAGGTTAAAAACTTCTTCAGATCTCACAGCGCAAAGGGAAATCTCGTTCTCTTCTCCTCTCACAACCTCGACGTTGTGGAAAAGATTTGTAACAGAGTTTACATAATAGACCAGGGAAAGATCATAAAAGAGCTTGATATGGATCTGTTCCACAGAGCAGGAGGAAGCTTAGAGCAGTACTTCCTCACGGTTACGAAGAGAGTGGCAAGAGTATGAAAACGTTCTTAACACTCTTCAGATTTGAAAGGCGTTCGCTCTTTCCTTCGCTCAACCTGAAGAAAAAGCCTGACATTATCGGCGGAATACTGTCTCTGCTGGTAAGCGCTCTTGTCATCGGTCTCTTTCTCTACGTTATATCCACTGTAGCGAAGAACTACGTCGCCGTAACTCTCAACAAAATAAGCGATCCTATCGCCCGTTCAACCGAGCTTCTCTCGGTTTTATATCTTGTTATAACCGTCGCGCTGGCTTTTCTCTGCCTTGAAAAAATGAGAAACACGTTAGCGTCAAAGAATGGCAAGGATATCTTCCTTCGTTTACCCGTTTCGTCGAAGGTTTTATTCTTCAGCAAGCTTTCGGCTCTTATGCTTTGGAATTACGTTACCGCGATATTCCTTATTCTTCCCGTTAACGTAATTTTCTATGTTATTCTCGCTCCCGGCGTAGAATTCTTTGTAAATACGGCTCTCGTATTACTACTTCTTCCACCCGTATCCTTCTTGCTCGCGACGCTTCTTCTCGTGCCGTATATCGGTATAGTAAGCTTTTTGAGCAGACATTATTTCATTACTCTCGTTATTTTCTCGGGAATTCTTATAGGCGCGTTTTACGCTTATTCCGAGTTTTTACACGTTGTAAGAACAATGTTCGAAACGGGCTCTATAAAATTCCTATTCAACCAGAAATTTATAGATACCCTTCAAGCAATAGAAAAATTAGCTTACCCCGCAAACCTTCTCGCGTTTGTGGCGCTTGGACAGAAAAAGGGCTTCTCCTTGGCGATTCTTGCTGTAATCGCCGTGGTTTCCTTCGTTGTCGCCTTACTTGTAACCAATACTCTTTATAGAATTACGTTCTACAGCACGGCGGCCGGTAAGGTTCGCCGCGGCAGACGCCACGTTACGCATCTTTCTCCTCTCCTCGCCCTTATGAGAAAGGAATTCATCTCCGTATTCAGAAATCCGAAGAACCTCTTCTCGTATTTCTCAATCGCGTTATCTATGCCCTTTATGATATATTGCTGCTACACTCTCTTCGAAACGCTCCTTGTTAACGCGATCGGACGTTCGTTTGAGTTGGCTCTCGCGCTCGTTGTTATGCTCGTTTTCGGAACGCTTACCAACACGTTTTGCGCGACAAATATTACACGTGACGGAAAGGCGGCGCTTAAAGCGAAAATTTTCCCGATGAAGCCTGCAAAAATCCTTCTTTCAAAGGTTCTGTTCTGCGACATCGTAAGCTCGGTTTCCGTTATAGGAAGCGGATTATTCCTATTCTTTATGGCAGACGTTTCTCTTAAAAACGCCCTTATAGCCTCGGGCGTGGGACTTGTATTCTCCCTCTCGCAGATCCTTATTTCAACGAGAATGGACTTGAATCACGCAAAGGTCACCCAAAGCCCCGCGGAAATGGAAAAGGCGAGCAACAGAACGATTGCGAAAACCATCACGGTAGGACTCTTCTTAGCTATTTTAACGAGCTTTTTATCTCTCTTTGCCTCAGCGTTTTCGGGAACAACTCCAAAGTTCCTCGGCGGCATAGAAATACTTCCCTCTTACGAATTTATAATACCTCTCGCCATCTCGGGAATATATCTCATGCTCAGTCTTGTTTACTACCGAGCAGGAGTAAACAAAGCCTTCAACAAGCTCGTGAAATAATACGTCTTTGAAAAGAACGCGTTACCAAAAGGAGAATATTAAATGGCAAAAAAACTGATATTGCTGATGCTTCTCATTCCTCTTATCGTAATGATAAGCTTATTTGCGGCAACTAAAACTATAAGCATTATGGTAGACGTTCCCGTCTCCGGAATCACGATGTCCGACTCGGGCGCGCAGCTCTACCTTGATATGGATAAAAACGAAACGCACTCGCTTGAGTACACGGTATACCCCACAAACGCAAAAAACAAAACCGTTTCAGCAACGGCGGAGAGTGTTAACGGCAAGGAGCTTGCTTCCTTGGATTTTGACATCTCCGAAGGCAAGGTCAATATTATCCCTAAGAGCGCCGGAAGCGCAAGGGTATTCCTTACCACCAACGAGGGCGGCTACCGCGCAAGCGTTACGGTGCACGTGGAATCCAAAAAATCCAGGGAGCTTCAGTCTATAACGAGCGAGCTCTCAAAGACCGAGCTCCAAATCGGAGAAAAGGCGACCATAACCACCGAATTCAATCCAAAGAACCCATCAAACTCAATTCTGCACTATTCGTCGGATAACGAAAGCGTTGCAACCGTAAACGACAGAGGCGAGGTATTCGCCTTAAGAGGCGGAGTTGCGAACATAACCGTAACATCGGATTACAGCGAGAATATATTCAACGTTCTGACCGTAACCGTTTACAACAAGGATACGGCTGAGATCATAACTCCCCCGACCTTCTCAAGCTTAGCGAACGAAGGAGAGCTTCCTCTTCCGATTCCGGACAGTATAGGCTCTATCGATCCCGCAAAGCTCACCCTCAGAGCAATTACCGATGGGCCTGACGGCGAAATCGACATTTCAAGTATTATCTCGCTTGAACTTATATCCAAAAACGGTCATTATTCGATATCTTACAAATTCACCGACTCGGAATACGTTGGCAGCTACCGAATAGTCGCGACCTACGAGGACGAATACAACAGCTTTACAGCTTATTCGGGCGAGCTTTCCAAAACCGTAAAGGAGCTTGTAAATATCGAGCTCTCCTTTGACAGCGGAAACACCTTCTCCGCCGTAGCAACGACAGACCCGAACGCATTTTCGGCAGTATTCTTCTCCGTCTCACCCTCGGGCTTGGATCTTGTATACGAGGTATCGACAAGCAACCCCGGTATTGTCTCGGGCGTTAAGGTCTCCGGATCGAGACTTCAGTTCAAGCCCGTTGCTCCCGGTGTCGCCAATATAACCCTTAAAGCATATCTCGAGGACAACCACAAGTCGTATACCGAAGAAACCCTTACGGTGTTCGTATCCCCTTCCTCCGGTTTTACTATAGTCAACCCGTCAATAGACGCAGCCTCTCAGACGGTTGAAGGAATATTCACTCTCGGAAAATATGAGTACGGCGCAAAGTACAACGGCGCATCGGACATAGAGGCAGCTAAGAAGGCTTCTGTTGATACTACCGTTTATCTTACGGAAAATACCGCAAACAGAATTATACTCAATTACTCATTCAAAAACATGGCGACGGCAGACCCCTCCTTCCGTGAAAACATTCGCTGGGAGGTTGAGCCGAGATACAGCGATATGGTCGCTGTAGATGAAAACGGCAGAATCTACTTCAGGGATAATACCGATTCGTTCGACGAAACAGTTGAATTCCGCGCCGTTTTCGGTATGGACGGCAACACTGCCTTAGCAACCTGCAATATTCGCTGCGTGGCAAACGGAATCAACGTTTACTCATACCTCGATTTATACAGAGCTACCGCCGTTGACTCAAACAAGAGAAACGTAGTTCTCCGCTCCGACATTATTAACGATTTCGGAATTTATTACGACAATAGCGGCAAGGCAAGACATCACTACGTGGAAATTCACACCACGTACGACGACGTTTACTATAAAAACATCGGTATGGAAAACGATGCTAAGGTAAAAGTTCTTATCGAATTCAGAAAGAACGTATACGGAAACGGACATACCGTTAACGCGCACAATCTTACCATCGGACTTCTCGACGGAACGGGCGCTACAACGAACGCGCTCTTCAAGGGTCCCCTCAACCTCGTTGCCATGAGTGAAAATAACTCAAAATCCGCAGTCAGCGTAAAAGGACAGGACAATATCTGCTTTGCTCTTTACGAGGGCGCAAAGCTCTCTAACGTAAACCTTCACGGAAGCTCACCCGATGAAAGCGGCGGACTCGACCTTACCGACCTCGATTACGCCGGAACGGTAGTTGAGGTTCTCGGAGATAACACGTCTATCGAGTATTCGCGTATCAGATACGGCAGACTCGCGGTACGAGCGTTCGGTGATATAAACGACAGTGAGAAGGTTATAAACCTCAATATAAAAAATACCCGTCTTTCGGAAACGAGAGAATTTATCCTGCGTATCGGCTCAAACCGTTTCATAAACGGCAGCTACGAGAATCCCTCTCCCAATCTTTCGGGCGCGGGCAATAACACTCACATGACGGCAAAATCCGAATACAACACCAACTTCTCGGATGAACAGAGAAAACAGTACGACAGCAATTATATCAACACCTTCGTTACCTTAGAAAACTGCGTTTTCAGAAACCCCGGACTCTTTGCGATAGGCGTTGACTCCCACTTCTCGAGCTACGCTCTTGCGGACGGAAGCAAATTCACCGAGGAATTCACGGGAATGGCGGCAAAGTTCACTAAGGAAAACGGTGAAAGCTATCTTGCAAGCTGGAAAAACCTTGCGAAAACCAGCTACGGCGCAAAAATCAAGTTTGTCGGCGAGGTAAACCTTTATACCTGGAAGCCCATTGACGACGTAAACAGCGATACTCTTATCGAAAAGCCGCAGATGGCGTCCATCAGTGTGCTTGAAAATCTTGCAAACACAATTCCCGACGTAAGAAAATTCCTTGATCTTATCACGGGACTTGATTTCAACGTAAAGAAAATGCTCTCAAGCTACAACGGAAAGCTTCAGGCAAACAACAAGATAGTCTATACCGACGGCTCGGGAAGCTACGTTCACGGAGGAATAGCATTCTTCGGAGGCGGTAAAAACTACGGAGTGTTTGACACTACCGAGGCTATCGGAGACTCAAAGAGACTTCCCTCATATCCTATCGGACTTGATGAGGTCGGCTCGGGATATCTGACATACGCCGCGGGAGACGAACCCTTCTACTTCTTTATGTTCAACGCATCCACCTATAAGCCTAACGGCGACGACTCCATTATCAACAAAAAGGCTAACTGACTCTCAATGGATTAAGACATTTGATAAACAACACAAGCTTTTAAAAGGAGACAGCAAAATGAGAAAAAGCTTACTCATACTTGTAACGGCGCTTCTTTTCGCCTTAAGCATGCTTTCGGTCGTATCGTGTAACTCAAGCGATACAGACGGCGCGACCGACACCATAAACGTGCCGACAGTAGAAACCACCTACGAGCTTGAGGGAGAAATCCCCGATATTCTCGTATACAACGAGGAGCTTGACCTCGACTCGCTCTCTATTATAAAGAGAGTGGGAGACGAGGAAACAAAAATCCCCGTAACCGAGGATATGATAATATCCGGCGATACGAGCAGAGTTGGAAAAACCACCTTTATAATTTTCTATGAGGGTTATACCTTCAAGCATGACGTTTCCGTTAAGTACGAGGTTATATTCATGGACGGATATAACGAGATCGACGCTCAGTACGTGCTCAGCGGTAACGAAATTATCCCTCCCCGTATGTACGATACCGAGCATATGGTATTCAAGGGCTGGTCTCCCGCTATTACCGATGATATCAGGGATAACGTTACTTACAGTGCTGTATACGAATATCAGATAGCGGATATCGATACCGAAATTACCGCGCAATACGGAACGACACTCGGTGAGATCGAGCTTCCCTCGAACTCCGCGGGAGCTTGGCAGTTCACCCTTCCCTCCTCCACGGTTATCGAGGGTGTTGGAACTACCGTACCGTTTGGCGTAAAATTTGTTCTCACCAACGGCGAGATCGTCGGCAGAGATATCGTAAACGTAAATGTAACCAAGCGTATCATAACCGCTATCAAGGATAGCTTCGTTACGGAATTTACATACAACGGACAGCCTCAGATCCCCTATTTCGAGTACGATTATCCAATTGATATAAGCAAGGTGATCTTCGTTGCAGACGGAAAATCCGATTACACGAGCGCGGGAACCTATGTTTTTGAGTTCTTCTTAGACGACCCCAACTTTGACGGAGACGTTAACGTTTACGGAACGTACGTTATAAAGAAAGCTCCCGTTACGGTATCGGTAAACAGCTACACGATGTCCGTTATTGACGAGATGCCCGAGATCAGTTACTCGGTAAAGGGCTTTGATTTCGCTCCCATCTCCGAGCTGGGCATTACCGTTTCCGCTCCCTCCTCGGTTTCGGCAGGCTCTTACGAGCTTGCGGCGACGGTAAACAACGATAACGTTGACGCAACGATAGAAAACGGAACTCTTACCGTTACTCCCGCTTATCCCGATATAAAAGTTATCGGAAAGCCGATAGTCGAAAAGGACGGAATTACCTTCGACTTTAACAAGAACGGTGTGAGCTCGCTCTACGCAACCTATGAGGACGACTCCTTTGAGGACTTCACCTTTGCGCAAAACCCCTTTGGCTCATGGAGATGGGAAAAGACCGGCTCGCTCGGTGACGCAAGCGATACAGCGTATCTCTACAAGGCAATATTCACTCATATTGACGACCGATATGAAAATCTCGAGTTTGAAATTCCCGTTAAGGTAAACAAAAAGACTCTTTACTTCTACTTCTCGGGCTTGACCGTTGACTATAACGGCTCGGAGCAGGGCATAATTTACAGCTTATACGAAAGCGCGGATCCCGACAACAGAGGCAGAAAATACTCGGGACTTCAAGTTTATAACTATCATAAGTACGTTAATGCGGGCGAATACAACGTCGAGCTTTCCGTCGTTGATAACAACTACGAGGCAAGAGGCAACGCTTTCTTCACCATTAACAAAATAGATCCCCCCGAGGTCAATTTCAACCAAAGCTTTACAGAAATATGGAACAGCGCGTTGAATCTCTCGAAAATCGCTCTTAATCGCGGATACACATGGAACGAGCCGAGCGTTGCTCCCGCTATGGGAACGAGCAGCTACAAGGTTACGTATACCCCCGTTGATACCGTGAACTACAATATTCTCGAGGGCGAATTCGATGTTACTGTTCTTAAAGCGACCGCAACTCTTTCCGTAAACGAAAGACTCTTCCGTCCCACCGTTGTATATAGCGGCGAGGAATTCTATATGAATTCGGGACTTATAATCGGCGCTCATACTGAATCCGACCTTATATTTGATTACTACGACGAGGGTGGAAACAAGATTCCTTGCATTCTAAACGTCGGTACTTATAAAATAGTCGTTACGCTTCCCGAGACCGAGCATTATCACGTTGCCGGCGTGGAAACCACTATGGTCGTAACAAAGGCTAAAAACAACGATGCAATAGCTGAAATTCAGAACGCGACCTACGGCGATTCAATCGGCGTTCTCTCAATTCCCACAAGTCCCAACGGAACGTGGGTATGGGATACCGAAAGCACGACCGTCGGTAACGCGGGTGTGAACACCTTCGTGGCTAAGTATACCGACACCTCGGGCAACTACCTCGACAGAGAGGTTACCGTTACCGTTAACGTTGCCAAAAAGGGCGTTAAAGTTCCAGCGGCTAAGGACAACGTTTATTCCTTCGTATACACGGGAGAAGAGCATACTCTCGAATTCCCCGAGTCAGAGCTTTATACCGTATCCGACAACAAGGCAACAAGGGTTAATTCATACTTCGCTATTCTCTCCCTTACCGATCCCGATAACTACACCTGGGAAGGCTTTAGCTCGGGAAATTACTACGTAAGCTACAGAATCAGCAGAGCTGAGAACGCTTGGACGACTCCGGCTACCGCAAGCAAGACCGAGTGGACCTATCTTGACGCTTCGGCTACATTTGGCGCGGCGGCGAAGTTCGGCAGCGTAATTATAGAGTATACCGGCGACGGTATAACCTACTCCTCCGAAATCCCCACCACCGCAGGTAAATATACCGCAAGATTTACCGTTCTCGGCACGGACGATTACTTCGGTCTTACCGATACTATCGACTTTACTATTAATAAAAAGGTAGTAAGCGTTCCCGCTGCCAAGGACAACGTTTATTCCTTCGTATACACGGGAACAGAGCTTACTCTCGAGTTCCCCGAGTCAGTGCTTTACACCGTCTCAAATAACAAGGCGACCGTAGTTAACAGCTACAAGGCTCTTCTTACTCTTACCGATCCCGCAAACTACACGTGGGAAACAACCGCAGCCGCTGCCGAAACCGTTGACTTCGCTATTACGAAGGCTCAGGCGGTTATAAAGGACCTCGCTCTTTCGGGCTGGGTATACGGTACTGCCGCAGGCACTCCCACCGCAACAACAAACTTCGGTACTATAGCTTACTCCTACTACGAAAACGGAGCTAAGCTTTCCGCAAAGCCTA
>SVUD01000055.1 GCA_015063445.1 Oscillospiraceae bacterium | reverse complement strand
AAGCGTTATGATATGATTGCCTTGTAACTTCAAACTGTGCCGAAGGCACATCATAACTACGCGAAGCGTATCATAACTGATAACTTGCCGCAGGCAATCATAGTTGAGTTTTGCATAGCAAAACTCACTCCCACTCAATCGTTCCCGTAGGCTTCGGTGTAAGATCGTATAGAACTCTGTTTATACCTTCAACCTCGCTTGTGATACGCGCTACTATCTTATGAAGAACATTGTAGGGTATTTCTTCAATGGTCGCGCTCATAGCGTCGGTAGTGTTTACGGCGCGGATGATTGCGGGCCAGCCTTCGTAACGGCTTTCGTCCTTAACTCCAACGCTCTTAACGTCGGGAACAACAACGAAGAACTGCCAAACCTTTTCGGCAAGACCGTTCTTATCGAATTCATCGCGAAGAATCGCATCTGCTTCTCTGAGCGCTTCAAGTCTGTCGCGAGTGATAGCTCCAAGGCAACGAACTCCAAGTCCGGGACCGGGGAAGGGCTGACGGTAAACCATAGCGTGAGGAAGACCGAGAGCTTCACCGACAACTCGAACCTCGTCCTTGAAAAGAAGAGCGATAGGCTCAACAAGCTCAAATTGAAGGTCCTCGGGCAGACCGCCTACGTTGTGGTGCGACTTTACAGCCTTCTTGCCCTCTGCCTGCTTCTGACTTTCAAGAATGTCGGGATAAATCGTACCCTGAGCGAGATATGAAATTCCTTCAAGCTTTCTTGCCTCGTCCGCAAAAACGTTAATAAATTCTTTACCTATTATCTTGCGCTTACTCTCAGGATCGGAAACTCCCGCAAGAAGCGAAAGAAATCTTTCGGTTGCATCAACGTAAATAAGATTAGCATCCATTTGGTTCTTGAAAATCTCAATAACGTTCTCGGATTCGTTCTTTCTCATGAGACCATGATTAACGTGAACGCAGACGAGCTGCTTTCCGATAGCCTTAACCAAAAGAGCGGCAACAACGGATGAGTCAACTCCTCCTGAGAGCGCCAAGAGGACCTTTTTATTTCCAACTTGATCTCTTATGATTTTAACCTGCTCGTCGATAAAGTTTTTTGCGAGCGCTTCGTTTGTGATACGCTCAAAGCCTGCGGGACGTACAATATTGTGCATAGAAACTCCTTAACTAACAATAATTATATTGTTTATGTAGATTTTGCAAATATATTGTACTATATTTTAGGCAATAAATCAACAGTTTTTTTGCTATAAATACAAACTTTTTTTGATAAAAAATGTCAAAATTATACGTGAATTTTCGTCAAAATGACAAAAAGAATATTTGTAAAAAAAATCAGTTGAAAAAATCAGATAATTGTGATATATTTAATATGATACCTTTAATTCGGCGTAGGTATACGCTTTATATCACCTAATGGTGATTAATACGTTTGAAAAACGCAAAAAATAAATTTGGAATTTTTAAAAAAGATGTTGACAAAATAAAAGTCGTATGATATAATCTTTTTAGACAGAGTCCAAAAAAACGATATAAAGTCTAAAAACGGAGAATTATATGACTAAGCAGAAGGCTTTGATGCTTTCGATTTTTCGCTCCGACTTATGTAAGGGGCAGCACAGAACCGCAGACGAGCTGCTTGCTTTTGCAAAAGAAAGGATGCCCGGGATATCGAGGGCAACTGTATACAACAATCTGAAGGCCCTCGAAGAAGAAGGCTTTATCAGGAAAATAAGCGGGGAAGACGGAGCAGATATGTACGATGCCGCGTTTGAGCTTCACGGGCATATGATCTGCAGAACTTGCAAGAGTGTTAAGGATATTGCTGTGCCCGAGCTTCTCGAAGCTCTTAAAAGGTTGTCGGGCGTTGAGGTGGAGGCTTACGAGCTGAAGCTTCGTTACGTTTGCGACGATTGTAAAAAGAAATATAAAGATAAATACGATTTTAGTTTTTAATCAAAATAAAAATAAATAAACAATTCATTTAAGGAGAATTTAAAATGGAACTCAAGGGAACTAAAACAGAACAGAATCTTATGACCGCCTTCGCAGGCGAGTCTCAGGCGAGAAACAAGTATACCTATTTCGCATCTGTAGCTAAGAAGGAAGGCTATGAGCAGATTGCGGCTATTTTTGAGGAAACCGCAAACAACGAAAAGGAACACGCTAAGCTTTGGTTTAAGGCTCTCGGCGGACTTGGAACTACCGCGGCAAATCTTCTTGCGGCAGCAGAGGGCGAGAACTATGAGTGGACCGATATGTACGATACCTTTGCAAAGGAAGCTGAAGAAGAGGGCTTCAAGGCTCTTGCGGCTCAGTTCAGAATGGTTGCGGCTATAGAGAAGTCGCATGAGGAAAGATATCGTAAGCTTCTTTCCAACGTTGAGATGCAGCAGGTATTCGCTAAGGGCGAGATGACTATGTGGGAGTGCCGCAACTGCGGACATCTTGTAATGGGTCTTAAGGCTCCTCTTGCTTGTCCCGTATGCGCTCATCCTCAGAGCTTCTTCGAGGTTAGAAAAGAGAACTATTAATTCTCATAGAATAAAAAATTAGATTTAAGCTATAAATAAAGGCGAGACTGTCGTTTTTCGACGGTCTCGCTTTTTGCCGCCCGAAGTCATAATGTGTTTTTATTGGCCTAGTTTTAATAATCTTTAATTTTATAAGGCGATAAAGTTAACAAATCATACTTGCAAACCGCACAGGCTTATGTTAAAATATAGGGTAGAACGCAACAAAGTGTATTCGGAGGATCGTTTTGTGAAAATACTTATAACAGATGATGAAATGGAAATAAGAAAAGTATTAAGGTTACTTCTCAAAAGTCATGGGCATACTGTTGTCGAGGCTAAGGATGGAGAAGAAGCTGTACTCACACTGACGGATGATAATTCGTTCGATCTTTGCATTATGGATATTATGATGCCGAAGCTTTCGGGAATTGAAGCTGTTAAGAAAATCAGAAACTTTTCAGCGGTACCCGTGTTGTTTCTTACCGCAAAATCGCTTGATATGGATAAGGAAAATGCGTACGGCAGCGGTGGAGATGATTATATAGTAAAGCCATTCAGTGCCAAAGAACTTATAATGAAGGTTGATGCTTTGACCAGAAGATATAAGCATTATAACTCAAAGAGCAGCGTATCGGGAAATGCTATCAAGCTTGGATTTGGAATTATGATAAATCCGGAAACGCGTGATGTGTTTAAGTTTGGAGAGCCCATAGATATACGTGATAAGGAAATGGATCTTTTGCTTTATCTTGCAACAAACCGTGGCAGAGCGGTAAGCTCGGACGAGCTTTATGAATCTGTTTGGGGGGAGATGCCTTTGCCGTCGTCAAGTAACACGGTAACGGTGCATATGCTTAATTTGCGCCGCAAGCTCGAAGATACGCCGTCTGCTCCAAAGGTCATAAGAACGATTTGGGGAAAGGGGTACCAGATTGATTAAGTTTTTTAAAGAACTGTGGAAAAAGACCTTCAAATCGCTGCGAGTAGGAATGCTTATGGCAATCGTTATAGCGATAAGCTTAGCTGCTGGTTCTGCATTTTTAACAAATGTAATATTCAAAAACTGGATAAATAATACCTACAATTCTACTGAGTCAAGAAATCGCCGCTATCACGATTATGTAAATGATTTGCAAAGTTTTGTTGACCAAAATAATCTTTCTTCGGAGGATACCGCTGAAATACTACGGTGGGTTGCAGGTAACAGAAATATATATTTATTCATATACAAAGATGAAGTTCTTTTCTTTGACAGTAGTGTAATAGTGCCCGAAGATGGCAAAAATGGCACCGATTCTGAGTCCGGCGGTACGTCGGGCGGAGGTAACGTCGAGGATAAAAACGAAGGAGAAGACTCGAACGAGGATAACACGGGCGGAGGAGACGATAATACCACGGAAAAACCATCCGATCAAGAGCCTGAAGAGAACCCGAGCGAGAATCCCGGCGAGAATCCCGGTGAGAATCCCGGTGAGAACCCCGACGAGAATCCCGGTGAGAATCCCGGCGAGAACCCCGACGAGAATCCCGGTGAGAATCCCGGCGAGAACCCCGGTGAGAATCCCGGTGAGAACCCCGACGAGAATCCTGGCGAGAACCCCGACGAGAACCCCGGTGAGAATCCCGGTGAGAATCCTGGAGATAATGCTGATCAAGAGTCAGGCGATAAATCCGATGAAGAGCCGGGACAGAACACAGATCAGAAGCCCGGGCAAGACTCGGGAGAAAACAAGGAGCCCGATAAAAAACCCGATAAGGATAATAACTCGGCCGGAGGAGGAATTACTATACAGTATCCTTCGCGTGAGGAAATAATAGAATCCGCAAAGGATAACGGACAGCTGCCTCTTGAAATGAGTGACGGATCGCTTCTTGTATCTATTGCCGATTATACCGAATATTTATACTACGATGCCGCGAATATATTATCCATCGTAGTGGGCGTGTTAATTCTAATAATTGTTTTGATGCTTTATTTCCAGAACATTATAAGTAAGATATCTGTTCTTGCCAAGGACGTTACGAGGGTTTACGAAGTTGATATGAACTCACCCATAAAAACAAGAAAGGGCGATAACGAGCTTGCCGAGCTTACCCGTAACGTTGAGGAAATGAGAAGCTCTATGATGCAGAGCATCAAAAAGGAGAAGGAGGCGATTAACGCCAATACCGAGCTGATAACCTCGATGTCACACGATATCAGAACTCCTCTTACCGTTTTGCTTGGATATCTCGACGTAATGAAAAACTCGACTGATGATAAGAATATGCAGGAGTATATAAAAGCGTCGGAAACAACCACCATGCGATTGAAGAACCTATCCGATGATATGTTCAGATATTTCCTTGTTTTTGGTGGAGATATCAAGGTGGAAACGGCAGAATACAGCGCGAAAACGCTCTTTGATCAGCTTTTTGTTGAGCACTTGCTTTTGCTTAGCGAAAAAGGATATTCGGTCGATGCGGACGGTGTGGAAAATATCGACACGGATATCTATGTTTCAACCGATGCGCCGCAAATGATGAGAGTTGTCGATAACGTATTTTCGAATATTTATAAATATGCTGATAAGAACGAAAAAATCCGTATAGGCTCGTGTATGGAGAACGGCAAAATTTCAGTAACCGTTTCAAATAAGATTTCAAAAGAAAGCGATGAAGCGGAAAGCAACAACGTAGGTCTCAAAACCTGTAAAAGACTTTGTGAGGCTATGGGGGCTGATTTTGAATATACCGGCGCGGAAGAAAACAGTGAAATATTTACAGTGAAAATCGTCCTTCCTGTCACTAAAGGTACGGAGCGTGTAGAAAATGAAGCTTAAATTTGTTGACAATACGGAGTTTTACAAAACATTTTCGCATATCGGAGATAATGAAAAAGAGGCGTTAAGCGAGTTTGTTGAATCTGAATACGATTTTGGAAATTTCGAGGTAAAATTTTCGTTTTTCGCAGGCTGTATCATTCTTCGGTACTATTCCGATGAAGCGGGGTATCATTTTGATGCTCCGTTTCCCATTTCAGAGGATGCGGACGAAGCCGCGGCTTTTAAAGCCATAACCGATTACTGCGTAGCCGAGGCTATTCCCGAAACGGTAGTTGGCATAGACCCGTGCGTACTCGAGCTTATGCTCAGAGGTGCGGAAAAATATTCTCTCGGCGAGGATGAGGACGGAACGTTGGCGGTAAGAATAATTACCGAATGCATGGAATGCGAATATTTGCCGGAAATTCTTTCTGATGATGTTTACCTCGGTGAATTTGCTGATTCTTACGCCGCTGAATATGAGAAATTACTCAAAAATGAAAACTTAAATTGTCATTTTGGCTACAATATTCTTGATGATATACCAAATGGAAACGGAATTGATTTTATAAAAAATGCAAAGGATGAGTTCGAAAGAAGCGAATCAATGACGTTTGCCGCAACCATATACGAAGGCGGTGAGAACGTATTCGTCGGCGAAGGCGCGTTATATGCGTTTGACGGCAGAGGAAATGCGTGTCTTTCGTTCAGAGTTCTTCCCGAGTATCACGGAAGAGGGATTGGTACGAAAATCCTTAAAGGGCTTCTGGGTATAGCTGAGAGCTTGGGCTTGAAAAAGGTGATAGCCGAGGTTAAAAATGAAAACGAGCCGTCTCTCAGATTGCTTTCTAAATTTTCTTCGGGTAAAAAAGAGATCGATAAAACGGTGTTTGAATTCAAAATTGCTTAATACAGGCAGTGTATTTTGACGCAAAGAAAATCGCGCAATGAAGGGAACGCTCGTTCTATGCCGCACAATATATTATATAATTATGAATATATTAGTGAAAAATGTACAAAATCTATAAAGTTCGATAACCTCTTTTTTTTGCAAAAAGTAAAAAAATCAAAAAACTATTGACAATTGTCGGTCTAAATGTTACAATATATCGGTATTATCGATCAAGAGGGTGAAGTATGCCCTTTTGACGTTAGTATAAGCGTCGTGCCCGCGTGGCATTAGCAAGGGCGCGTTGCAAATAATGTTTTGAAGAAGGAGGAAAATCATGCCAACATTTAACCAGCTCGTAAAAAAAGGTCGTAGCGACAAGGCGTACAAGTCCAAGACTCCCGTACTCCAGAGAGGCTTCAATACTCTCCGTAACGAAGCTACAGATAAGACCTCGCCCCAGAAGAGAGGCGTTTGCACTAAGGTTACTACCGTAACACCCAAGAAGCCTAACTCGGCTCTTCGTAAGATCGCCAGAGTAAGACTTACCAACGGAATGGAAGCAACTTCTTACATTCCCGGTATCGGTCACAACCTTCAGGAGCACTCTGTTGTTCTCATTCGTGGTGGCCGTGTTCGTGACCTTCCCGGTGTACGTTATCACATTATTCGTGGTACCCTTGATACTCAGGGTGTTGCAAACCGTAAGCAGAGCCGCTCCAAGTACGGAGCAAAGCGTCCGAAGAAATAATTAAAAGGTACGATTTCGGACAAACATGTGCTAACGTGCTGTGATGTTAAAGTTGTTTAGATTTTCCTAAACCCATCTATATTACAAGACGAGCACTAACGAATTGAAAAAATATTCGAGTACCTATGATATCATTATTTTATGAAGGAGGGAAGTACAGTGCCTAGAAGAGGTCAAATTTCCAAAAGAGATGTATTACCCGATCCGTTGTACAATTCAAAGCTTGTAACCAAGCTCATTAACAACGTTATGTACGACGGTAAGAAGGGTGTTGCGCAGAAGATAGTTTACGATGCATTCGCAATGATCGAAGCAAAGAGCGGAGAGAACGCTCTTGACGTATTCACCGCAGCTCTTGAGAACGTAATGCCCGTTCTTGAAGTTAAGGCTCGCAGAGTCGGCGGTTCTAACTATCAGGTACCCATGGAGGTACGCGCTGAGCGTAGACAGACACTTGGTCTTCGTTGGATAATCAATTATTCCAGAGCTCGTGGTGAAAACACCATGGCTGAAAGACTCGCTAACGAAATCATGGATGCTAAGGCAGGCATGGGTGGAGCTTTCAAGAAGAAGGAAGATACACACAAGATGGCAGAGGCAAACAAGGCTTTTGCTCACTACAGATTTTAATTAGTATAAAGAAGGAGAAAAAAGTTTCATGCCAAGAGAGTATTCGCTTGAAAAAACAAGAAACATCGGTATCATGGCTCACATCGATGCCGGTAAGACTACAACGACAGAACGTATCCTTTTTTATACCGGTAAAACTCACCGCATAGGTGAAACTCACGATGGTTCCGCTACGATGGACTGGATGGCGCAGGAGCAGGAAAGAGGTATTACAATTACTTCTGCAGCTACTACTTGCTATTGGGTTCCTACCCAGTTCCAGAACGACGTTGAGGCTGCAAAGGCTAACAAGTACAGAGTAAATATCATCGATACCCCCGGTCACGTTGACTTTACCGTTGAGGTTCAGAGATCTCTTAGAGTTCTCGACGGCTCTGTAACCGTTCTTTGCGCAAAGGGCGGTGTTGAGCCTCAGACTGAAACCGTTTGGAACCAGGCAAACGAGTATAAGGTTCCCAGAATGTGCTACATCAACAAGATGGACATTATGGGTGCGGATTTCTTCCGCGTTGTTAAAATGATTAAGGAAAGACTTCGCGCGAACGCAGTTCCCGTGCAGCTTCCTATCGGAGCGGAAAGCTCCTTCCGCGGTATCATCGACCTTATGGAGATGAAGGCTGACGTATATTACGACGACCTTGGTAAAGACATGAGAGTTGAAGAGATTCCCGAAAATATGAAGGAACTCGCAGAAGAGTACCGCAAAAACATGATCGAGTCTATTTGCGAAACCGATGAAGAGCTTATGGACCGTTATATCATGGAAGAAGAAATTACCGTAGACGAGCTTAAAGCAGCTCTTAGAAAAGCTACTATCGCAAACGACATTATTCCCGTTTGCTGCGGTACTTCTTATAAGAACAAGGGAGTACAGAAGCTTCTCGATAATATCATCGAGTATATGCCCGCTCCCACAGACATTGAAGCAATTAAGGGTGTTAACCCTGAAACAGGTGAAGCAGACGTTCGTCACGCAAGCGACGACGAGCCCTTCTCCGCTCTTGCATTCAAGATTATGACTGACCCCTTCGTTGGAAAGCTCTGCTTCTTCAGAGTTTACTCCGGCGCAGTTCAGAAGGGTACAGCAGTTTATAACTCTACTAAGGATGCAGATGAAAGATTCGGACGTATTCTTCAGATGCACGCAAACGAAAGAGCTGATATCGACGTTTGCTATGCAGGTGATATCGCAGCGGTTGTAGGCGTTAAGAATACAACTACAGGTGATACCTTCTGCGATGAGAAGCACCCCATCATCCTTGAGTCGATGGTATTCCCCGAACCCGTTATCCGTCAGGCTATCGAGCCTAAGACTAAAGCAGGTCAGGAGAAAATGGGTATCGCTCTCTCGAAGCTCGCAGAGGAAGACCCCACTTTCAGAACCTATACCGATGATGAGACCGGTCAAACGATCATCGCCGGAATGGGTGAGCTCCACCTTGAAATTATCGTTGACAGACTTCTTCGTGAGTTCAAGGTAGAGGCTAATATCGGTGCTCCTCAGGTTGCATATAAGGAAACCATTCGTAAGAAGGTTGACCAGGATACCAAGTATGCTCGTCAGTCAGGTGGTAAGGGTCAGTACGGTCACGTTAAGATCACTATTGAGCCTAACGAAACCGGTAAGGGCTACGAGTTCATCAACTCCGTAACGGGAGGCGCTATTCCTAAGGAATACATTCCCGCGGTTGACGCAGGTATTCAGGGCGCTATGCAGGCAGGTGTACTTGCAGGTTATAACGTAGTAGACGTTAAGGTTACTCTTTATGATGGTTCTTACCACGAGGTTGACTCTTCGGAAATGGCGTTCAAGATTGCCGGTTCTATGGCATTCAAGGAAGCTATGAGACGTGCTGATCCCGTTCTTACCGAGCCTATCATGAAGGTTTCCGTTACCACTCCCGACGACTACATGGGCGATATCATCGGTGATATCAACTCCCGCCGTGGTCAGATGGATTCTATGGAGCAGATAGCAACAGGCGTATCCAGAATTTACGCTCACGTTCCGCTTGCTCAGATGTTCGGTTACGCGACCAGCCTTCGTTCTCGTTCTCAGGGACGCGCTGTTTACGTAATGGAGCCCGATGGATTCCAGGATGTTCCGAAGAATATTCAGGAAGAAATCATTAAGACCAGAGCTAAATAATTAGTTTAGGTTAACCCCGTGTCTGCTTTTTGCCGAAGGCAGAACGGCTAAAACAAATAAAAAAATAAAAATTAAAATAAAAATCCAAGGAGGATATTTAAAATGGCAAAGGCTAAATTCGAAAGAACAAAACCCCATGTTAATATCGGTACAATCGGTCACGTTGACCACGGTAAGACCACTCTTACTGCTGCAATCACCAAGACTCTCTCCCTCATCAACGGTTCTGAGTTCCTTGATTACAGCCAGATCGACAACTGCCCCGAGGAAAGAGCTCGTGGTATCACAATCAACTCCAGACACGTTGAGTACGAAACTGCAAATCGTCACTACGCTCACGTTGACTGCCCCG
>SVUD01000054.1 GCA_015063445.1 Oscillospiraceae bacterium | reverse complement strand
TGAGTGTGAGGAGGAACGTAGTTAGGATCACTCTCGCCGCATTCGCACTTTCCGTCAACGAAGTTGTGGGTATGCTCGGGAGTGTCGGGAGTATCAGTGCTGCCTGCGGATTTTACGTAGAATGAGATCTCAAAGAGATCGGATTTATCGTTGTAGTAAGTGCTCCAGTTGTTCTTGGACGCATACCATTCAAGATAAGTGCCGCGAACGGCGTTCTTAACGTAGAAGATACCGTCAGACTTAGCTTCAAGTACCCAACCGGTGTTCACGCCGGTGTCGTTAAGAGAATTGTTAGAAGCTGCCATAGCAATAACCTTGCCGGAAAGAGAGGTGAAGGTGTAGTTGCCGTTTTCATCAACGCCAACAACGAAGATTTCATCATCGGTTACGTTAGTAAAGTCGGTATCGGAGTAATTAACGCCGAGGTTGTAATAAGTTGATACCTTCTTTACAGAGAGAAGCTTTCCGTGAGCGTGAGCTGCAATAAGCACGTGGTCGCCTGCCTTAATAGTGGTAGCAACCTTGTATTCGTTTACAGTGGGAGTCTCGGGAACATAGTTAGGATCGCTCTCACCGCACTCGCACTTGCCGTTTACGAACTCGTGAGTGTGAGGGGGAACGTAGTTAGGATCGGTCTCACCGCACTCGCACTTACCATCAACGAAGTTGTGGGTATGCTCGGGAGTGTCGGGAGTTACGGTAGAACCGTCGGCAAGAACGATGGTGATGGACTTCCAGTAGAAGGTGTAACCAAGGTCATGCTCGAAGTAAAGATAAGTATAGGTCTCAGCGTCGGGAACTATTTCGTAGTTCTTTACACCTGCAGTGGTGGAAAGCTTAACTGTGTAGGTAGCGCCCTTTGCTTCGTTACCGAAGGAGAATATTTCAGCGTCGGGATTTGCGTAGGAAACATCCTTAGTATCGGAGTAAACGAGAACGATCTTTGCAATGGGGCTCTTGAAAGCAGTAGTGTTCCAAAGCATAGAAGTCTTTCCGTCTTTATCTCTTACCTGAATGCCGTCGCCGTAGTTACCGATCTGAACGAATTCGAAGTTAACGCCGCCGATAGTAGCGGTGCCTGCGGAGTACATCTGAGTTGCAACGCCAAGGCTGTCAACGGTGATTTCAACGTTAGCGGATTCGCCGGGAGTCTCGGGAACGTAGTCGGGATCAATCTCGCCGCACTCGCACTTGCCGTTTACGAATTCGTGAGTGTGAGGGGGAACGTAGTTAGGATCGCTCTCACCGCATTCGCACTTACCGTCAACAAAGTTGTGGGTATGCTCGGGAGTTTCGGGAACGTAGTTGGGGTCGGTTGCGCCGCAAGCGCACTTTCCGTCAACAAAATTGTGGCCGAGAGGCTCGCCCTCGGTTGCGCCGCACTCGCAAGTTTTTGGTGCGGTACAGGTTGCATCGCCAAAAGCGTGCACGTGTTCGTCTTCACCGCCGGGAAGCTTGTCGATTAACTTGTCCAGGCCGGGGACGTTGCCAGCGAGGTCTTTTATCTGATCACAGGACGTGAAGCTGAAAAGAGCCACAGCAAGCGTGAGTACAAGAAGTACTAAAAGTTTGAATTTTTTCATTTTCTTTCTCCTTTTTTTCTTTCTTGGTTTTAACAAACCTCATATATTCTATCACACATTTTAGGTTAAGTAAATTGGCACTTGTAACAAAAAAGATTTTGTTAAATGTGCTAATTTGACAAACAATTATAAATTATTTGACACATCTCGATAAATGTCAATTATTGTCGATTAAAAATAAAATAAAATAAAAAATTCGCGTCCGATCTTTAAACGCTTGGAGTAGAGCGATAATATCGTTAAATCGACGCAAAAAGACGAGCTTTAAATGTTGGCTCTTAAGAACACAACGCCGAAAGCTCGTCCTATTTATATATTAATTTTTTGCAAAATCGAATTTTGGTTTATCTATCGGTATAAGATCAGCCGACCGTTATCACGTGTGTCCTTGCGAAATGAGCGCCTGCGGGGAGCGCGTGCATACCTTCCTTTTCGGCAAGACTATAGCTGCTGCCGGAAACGTCGGGCAAACCGCACCAGGGCTCGATGCAAAGATATGGAGAAGTGTGCTTGTGCCATAAAACGAGATAATCAAAGCCGTCAAAGTCAACCTTTATACGTCTGTCGCTCACCTTGCTTTTGAGAGTAACGCTATTACTCTTAACGTTACGGAAAACGAGAGCGTCGAGAGCGAAATGTTTATCGTCAAGCGCCATAAGATTGCTATTGTTTACTATGAGCTTCGTGTAATCCGTCACGATGTCTCCGTTAAGACCGTAAGCATAAAGGGTTTCTTTTTCGGGAAAGACTAATTCATACGCTTCTATACCCTCGGGGCAGGCATACGCCTCGTGAGCGCCAAACGTACAGTACATAGTTTTTTTATCAAGGTTTTCCGCATCGTAAGTAACTCTGAGTGATGCTCCGTCAAGCTCGTATCGAACTCTGAACGCAAAAGCGAAGGGATACATAGCGCGTGTTTTTTCGTTATCGTGAAGAATAAAGGTTACGGACGTATCCGTCTTTACTTCAACCTCGAATTCCGAGAGCTTAGCGAAGCCGTGCTTCGACATCTCGTACATCTTTCCGTCAAGCTCGTATTTGCCACCCTTGAGTCCACCGCATATAGGGAACATAATAGGAGCGCTTTGCGCCCAGAAGGCAGGATCGCGCGACCACATATATTCTCTTCCGTCACGCTTTATACTGTGAATTTCCGCGCCGCTTTTTGATATAGCTACGCAAATTTCAGAATTGCTTATAGTTATCATTGCTTAGAGCCTCTCGAATGACTTATCTGTTGTAAAATGCCTGTAATGTAAAGTTTAGTTATAATATCTTGAGCTTTGCTATGCGATTGTTTCTGCTTTAAAACGTTGTTTGGGCTTTGATCAGTTTAAGTAATCTGCAATATTTTCAATAAAAAGATGCCCGAGCTTGATTTCCGAAAGGGAATCGTAGTGTGCAATATCTGGATTGTCACTCGGCTCATTGGAGCAGGTGAGTCCCTCTGAAATCGTATCGATGACACGATTCATACTTGAGGAGTCTGCTACACCCTGTTTAGATTCGTTGAGAAGCTTATACTGAGGCCAATGCTCTGATATGTAAGCGTCAATGAAAGCGATACCGTCGCTTGCCGCATAGTCGGAAAGTCTGCTTCTGATATCCTTGACGAAGTCCTTAGAGAGCCTTTCGTATCTCTTTGCATGACGCTCCGTGGTAGCATCGGATTCACCCTGCATCCAGCACAAGCCTTCGATTTTTACGTCATAATTTTTAGAAATGAGATAATCCATACTCGTATGAACGAAGCTGATAAAGTTTCTATAGAGCTCGCCGCTCTTTCCGAAACTTGACTGAGAACGCCATTGCTCGTGAAGATTCGAGCCGCCCCACGCAAACTTTACAATAAAGAAGGTTTCATCGGGATAAAGCTCGTTAAGCTTTTCCGCCATACCGAGCTCAGGACCGAAGTAACCGCCGGGCTCGCCCTGATTTGCTCCGCACTTAACGAATTCACCGGACTGTTCATAATTCGTCACAGAATAATTGATATAAACGTTATCGTATCCGTTCTGATACTCGGCGTACTTTTCCTCCGAAACGTTTTGCTTAAGATATTCGTCTCTCGAGCAACCGCAAGCATTTGACTGGCCAGCGAGAAGAATAACGCGCGCCTTTTTGCCCTCGCCGTTAGGGAGCGTATCGTTTACGGTAAACTCCATACCCTTGTCGTAATAATCTGTAAGATGCTCAATTACAGCAAAGGCTGTAACCGCCAAGCAGATAAGCATCAAGGCGGTGGTAAGGATTTTTTTAAATATAGTCATAGCACTTTCCTTCTTGTATAAATATATTACCAGTATGATTTTAGCAGAAAAAGTCTTTTTTGTCAAGATATTTAAGTGAAAACGCAATAAAAAACTGTTAAAATAACACAAAAAGCTATTGAATATTTTTCAAAGATATGATATATTGTATATGTTGATGAATCAACAAATTAAAAATGCTTTTGTTTGATTTGTAAACGCAATACAAAAAAGGAGAAAAAAATGAGAAAAGAAATTGCTCTCGATGCCTCGGGGCATCGAAAATTCGGCATTCGTGATAAGCTTGCTTATGCCGCAGGCGACCTCGGATGCAACATGAGCTTCTCGCTCAAAAGTACTGTGCAGACCTTTTGGCTTGTATTTATGATGATCGAAACAGGGTTGCTCTCCGCGCTGCTTCTTATCGTTCAGATATGGGATGCT
This sequence comes from Oscillospiraceae bacterium, assembly GCA_015063445.1. The sequence continues at coordinate 5,881 of SVUD01000054.1, read as the reverse complement.
GTAAACGATCCTCTCATCGGTACTCTTATCGACAATGACAAAAGAAAATACAAAAACGGCAAATTTAAAACCTACATCTTCATAGGAGCGTGCGGACTTCTGGTAGGCGGAGCGGCGGTATTCCTTCCTTTCCCCAACGCTCACGTAGTTGTTAAGGCAATGCTCTTTGTGGTTGGCTACATTGTATGGGATGCTTTCTATACCATTGCAAACGTTCCTTACGGCTCTATGCTTTCTCTTGTTACAGAGGACGTGGGAGAGCGCGCTCAGCTTTCAACGTGGAGATCAATAGGCTCCATGATAGGAAATGTTCTTCCTACGGTTATTCTCCCAATGCTTATCTGGCAGAAGGTAACTTACAAGGGAAATTCAGATTTCCTTGGTCAGATAGAGATCCCCGAGGGCGTAAGCAAGGAGTCCTTCCTTATTAATCCCAACACGAAGCTTCCTTACGAAATTGGAGATGAGGTCCTTAGCCCTCTTACCGGTAAGCAGGTTGAGATACTTATTGGAAACAGAGTTTTTCTTGCCGCTATCATAATGGGTATCATAGGCTTTGTGGCATTTATGTTTATGCTTAAGATGATCACGGTTCGCGTTGATGAAAATACCGTTAAAACCAATGAAAGCACCGGTGAGAAGATAAACATCTTCAAGTCCTTTGGTAAGTTTATGAAGAACCGTCCCGCAGTTGGCGTAACCTTGGCGGCTATGGGAATGTTCCTCGGTATGAATGCCGCGACCACCGCAAATACAATAATGTTCGCAACCTACTTTAATATGGCAAAAATGTCGGGCGTAGTGCAGATGATAGGCTTCTTGCCGATGTTCGCGTTTATGCCGTTCATTACGAAAATCGTTAAAAAGTACGGTAAAAAGGAGGCTTCCGTAATCGGAGCCGCCGTATCGGTCATTGGCGGAGTGCTTATGTTCATATTCCCGCTTGTTAAGAACGTTACCGTAGCGCTCGTGCTTTACCTCATTGCGCTTGCTATCTTCGGCTTCGGAATGGGTATATACACCTGCGTTTCCTGGGCGATGATGGGTGACGCTATTGATTACAATGAGTGGAAATTCGGAACTCGCGAGGAGGGAACGGTTTATTCGTTGCATTCCTTCTTCAGAAAGCTTGCGCAGGGCATAGGTCCTTCGGTAGTTCTTCTCATAATGGGATGGCTTGGCTATCAGGCTAAGTACGGAACTATCGGACAGGATGCAGCTACCGCTCACAATATGTGTTGGCTTGTTGCGGGACTTTATCTCTTCAGCGCCATCCTTCAGTTTGTCGGTCTTGCGTTTATCTATAACCTTGATAAAAAGACCCTTGAACAGATGAACGAAGAGCTTGCGGCAAGAAAGGCTGCGGAAGGCTCGGCGGAATAATTATTGAAACGTTTCAAGGGCATTCGAATTTTGAAATGCCCTTGAATTTACGAAAATAATTTTAATTTAGGAGAAATTAAAGAAATTATGAGAAATACTGTAAGTCTTAACGACTCTTGGCTTTTCATTAAAAACACGACGGATATCAGCGCCGCTGACGGAGCTTTGATAAATCTTCCTCATACGTGGAACGCGGAGGACGGATTCGACGGTGGAAACGACTATTTCCGCGGTTCTTGTCTTTACAAAAAGACTCTTACGAAATCAACCTTACCCGCATCGGATCTTTACTATCTTGAATTCAGAGGAGCAAATTCGTCCGCTGACGTTTTTGTTAACGGAAAGAAGCTCGCTCATCACGACGGCGGATATTCGACCTGGAGAGTGAATATAACCGACGAACTCGGTGACGAGGCTGAAATTGCGGTAATAGTAGACAACTCACCCAACGAAACGGTTTATCCTCAGATGGCAGACTTTACCTTCTACGGCGGTCTCTACAGAGGCGTAAATCTTGTTTGTGTGAGTAATTCCCACTTTGATCTTGATTATTTTGGCGCTCCCGGAATAAAAATCACACCTACCGTGAATGGCAAGGATGCGACTGTTGAAGTTGAGGTTTATGTAAAAAATCTCACCGATAAGCAAACTATAGTTTACACTATATACGACAAAGACGAAAATGAGCTCTACAAAATAGAATCAAAAGAGACGAAGGTTAACTTTGAAATCAAAGACGTTCATCTTTGGCACGGAAGACGCGATCCCTATCTTTACTGCTGTGAGGCTGAGATAGTTGAAAACGCGGATGTCGTGGATAACGTTTGCAGCCGTTTCGGATGCCGCAGCTATGAAATCGATCCAAATAACGGCTTTATACTTAACGGAGAAGAGTATCCTCTTCGCGGAGTATCACGCCACCAGGATAGATGGGGCGTAGGAAACGCTCTTCTTCCCGAGCATCACGCTGAGGATATTGATCTTATAATGGAGGTAGGAGCTACGACCATCCGTCTTGCCCACTACCAGCACGATCAGTATTTCTATGACCTTTGCGACGAAAAGGGACTTGTTATCTGGGCTGAGATACCTTATATCTCAAAGCATATGCCAAGCGGCCGTGAGAACACAATATCGCAGATGACCGAGCTTATTTCTCAGAATTACAACCACCCGTGTATAGTTGTATGGGGACTCTCCAATGAGATATCTATAGGAGGCTCCGACGACGACCTTCTCGAAAACCACCGTATACTCAACGACCTCGTTCATTCTATGGATAAAACGCGTAAGACCACTATTGCGGCGGTTTCTATGTGCAAAATGGACGATCCATATCTCCAAATCCCCGACGTTGTTTCGTACAACCACTACTTCGGCTGGTACGGCGGCGATACCACTATGAACGGTCCTTGGTTCGATAAGTTCCACGAAATGCATCCCACCATTCCGATCGGCTGCTCCGAGTACGGATGTGAGGCTCTGAATTGGCACACGAGCGATCCTAAGCAGGGCGATTATACAGAGGAATATCAGGCGTACTATCACGAAGAGCTTATAAAGCAGTTCTTCACAAGAAAATATATGTGGGCGACTCACGTATGGAATATGTTCGACTTTGGCGCGGACGCGAGAGCGGAGGGCGGCGAAAACGGACAGAATCACAAGGGACTTATAACGATGGACAGAAAGTACAAAAAGGATGCTTTCTACGCTTATAAGGCTTGGCTCGTGTCTGCTGAGGTTGATCCCTTTGTTCACCTTGCGGGCAAGAGATACGTTGACAGAGTTGAGGACGTAACCAAAGTAACGGTTTATTCGAATCTTCCCGAGGTAGAGCTCTTCGTTAACGGCGAGAGCATAGGCAAAAAGACGGCAGAGGATCATTTCTTCTACTTCGACGTAAAGAACGTTGGTGAAAGCACGATAGTCGCAAAAGCGGGCGAGCTTACAGACGAGGGAACTATCCGCAAGGTTGACGAGATGAATATGGATTACGTTCTCGTAGAAAAGGGCGCGGTTCTCAACTGGTTCGATATCGACGCTCCGGAGGGACGCTTCTCGCTTAACGATAAGATAGGCGATATTATGAAGACTGCCAAAGGAAAGCTTTGGTTCGTCGGCGTCGGCCTTAAGCTTAAGAAAAAGATGAATGCTAACAAGAAGGAGAAAGCGGAAGGTAAAAAGTCCGGCGGCTTTGACGTTGATTTGAAGGCGTCTGACGGTGGACTTATGCAGATGATGAGCGGCTTCACCGTTTTAAGACTTACGAGTATGATGGGAATGATGAACATTTCCTTCACAAAGGAAGAGCTCCTTAAGATGAATAAAAAGCTTAACAGAATCAAGAAGCCTAAGAACTAATTAATACACGTCACTAAAAATCGGCTATCCCAACCTCAAAGGCGGGATAGCCGATTTTTTATATTGCTGAAAGTTACGCTTTTTTAGCGCATTTTCTTTGAATGAGCTTAATAATCTCTACGAGAGGAATTATTGAGAAGCCGAGAAGAAGCGCGATAAAGAATTCCTCAGCGCCGATAGCAACCATATCAAATACATTTGCGAGGGGCTTGATAAGAACTACAGCGGAGGAGAGGATCAAGGAGAGGATTCCCGCGCCCCAAAGCCATTTGTTCTGTCCCTTTATGGTGAATATCGAGCCGTGAAGCGAACGCATATTGAACGAGTGGAATACCTCGCACATTGCGAGTGTGAGGAACGCCATCGTAGTTCCGTGAAGGCTCGACTGATGAACGTTAAAGTTTCCTGTTTCGAGGTAGTGACCTATAAAGTACGAAGCAAGAGTTATTAACGTAACGAGCGCGCCTTGATAGAAGACCGCAAATCCCAGACCGTTAGCAAATATTCCTTGCTTTGAGTCACGAGGCTTACGCTTCATAAGGTCGGCCTCTGCCTTTTCCATACCGAGAGCAAGCGCGGGGAAGCAGTCTGTTATAAGATTTATCCATAAGAGCTGAACGGGTTGGAAAATCGTGAAGCCTATAAGGGTTGCGAAGAATATAGACAAAACCTCGGAGAGATTGGACGCTAAGAGAAACTGAATTGATTTGCATATGTTGTCGTATATACGTCTGCCTTCTCCCGCTGCCGCAACGATGGTCGCGAAATTGTCGTCCGCGAGAATCATATCGGCAACGTTTTTCGTAACGTCGGTTCCGGTTATTCCCATTCCGATACCGATATCGGCATTTTTTATGGAAGGAGCGTCGTTAACGCCGTCGCCCGTCATCGCCGTAACCATTCCTTTTTTACGCCATGCGTTAACTATACGGGTTTTATGCTCGGGTTGAACTCGCGCGTAAACGGAATAGTTTTCAACGAGAGCTTCGAAATCCTCATCTGAAATTTTATCAAGCTCCGAGCCGGTTATAGCCTCGGATTTGTCAGATATTATCCCGATCTCCATAGCTATCGCCACTGCGGTATCAATGTGATCTCCGGTTATCATTATCGGTCTGATGCCTGCCATACGGCACTCGTCGATTGCAGATTTAACCTCGGGTCTTACAGGGTCTATCATTCCGACAAGACCGATATAGCAAAGCTCGTTTTCAATAGCCTCGGGCGAGGTGTCGGAGGGAAGCTCGTCGTAGTCGCAAAAAGCGCAGGCGAGAACTCTGAGAGCCTTATCGGCATACTGCTTGTTCACAGCTAATATTGATTTTAAATCATCGTCGGTAAGAGGTCTTATGCCGTCTTTTGTAAATATTGTTTTGCATTTTTTGAGAATTTCGTCGGGCGCTCCCTTTGTGTATTGACGGATAACGGTGTCTGTTTGGTGAATTGTTGACATCATTTTTCTCATAGAGTCAAACGGAGCCTCGGCGATTCTCGGAGCTTTTTTAACAAGCTCGTATTTAGGCATACCGTTATCGTACGCGAATTTTACAAGAGCCGCCTCAGTGGGCTCACCCGTTACCTCACCCGAGCCGTCAACCTCTGCGTCCGAGCAAAGAGACATTGCCGTTGCTATCATATCGAGAGACGCCGAATCATATTCAACCACGGTCATTTTGTTCTGCGTGAGCGTTCCCGTTTTATCCGAGCAGATTATCTGCGTGCAGCCAAGCGTTTCAACAGCGGTAAGCTTTCTTATGATAGCGTTGCGCTTTGACATATTGGTAACGCCGATTGAAAGAACTATCGTTACGACTGTCGCAAGGCCTTCGGGAATAGCCGCCACGGCAAGAGATATCGCGAGCATAAACGATGAAATAATAGTGTTAAAGCCTACGCCGTATCTGATAAGCTGAACGCCGAAAATAACGAAGCAAATACCGATTACGAGATAGGTCAATATTTTAGAAAGTCCCGCAAGCTTGATTTGAAGAGGAGTCTTTCCCTCCTGAGCCTGAGAAAGAGCGTCTGCGATTTTTCCCATTTCGGTATCCATTCCCGTACCGACGATGACAGCCTGACCTCTTCCGTATACAACCGTCGAGCCCATAAATACCATGTTTTTGCGGTCGCCGAG
>SVUD01000053.1 GCA_015063445.1 Oscillospiraceae bacterium | reverse complement strand
GACCACAAGGGCATCGTTATCGCAGTCAGCGGTTATTGAAACAATGTGCTGATAGTTGCCGCTCGTTTCTCCTTTGAGCCAAAGCTCGTTTCTTGAGCGTGAGAAAAAGCAGGTAAGCTTCTTCTCCATAGTTATCTTAAGACTTTCCTTATTCATATAGGCAAGCGTTAAAACCTTTTTGCTTATAGAATCAACGACTATTGCGGGAATAAGTCCCTTTTCATCAAATTTCAATTCATCTATGTTTATCATAATATACCTCGACTGTATTTTTAATAGAATCTATATAACCGAAGAAAATCAAATCAACTCTCTTACCGCTATACCGCACTCCTTAAGTCTTTTCTTAAGGTCGGAAATCCTTACCTCTCCAAAGTGGAATATGGAAGCGGCAAGTCCCGCGTCAACCTTAGGAAGCGTTTTAAAGAGAGTGACAAAATCATCGACGCATCCAGCGCCTCCCGATGCTATAACGGGTACTGAAACGATATCGCTGACAGCCTTTAGCATTTCAAGGTCAAAGCCACGCTTCACGCCGTCGGTGTCTATGGAATTCAAAACTATTTCACCCGCTCCGCTCTCAACTCCGCGCTTTATCCATTCGAGCGCATCCATACCGGTATTTTCTCTGCCGCCCTTAGCAAAGACACGGAATACGCCGTCAACACGCTTCACGTCAACCGAGAGAACAACGCACTGATCACCGTAAAGCTTTGCCGCCTCATATATCAAGGACGGGTTTCTTATTGCTCCCGAATTGACGCTTACCTTGTCTGCGCCGCACTTCAAAACACGGTCAAAATCGGCAAGCGTGTTTATTCCGCCGCCAACCGTAAGAGGAATAAATATCGTACTTGCTACCTCTTTTAAAATGTCCGTAAACAGCGCGCGTCCTTCGGACGAGGCGGTTATATCGTAAAATACAAGCTCATCCGCTCCGTTATCACTGTAGTACTTTCCAAGCTCTACGGGGGATGAAACGTCTGCGAGGCCGGAGAAATTAACACCCTTTACCACACGCCCATCCTTTACGTCAAGGCACGGAATAATTCTTTTCGTTATCATTTTGCCACCTCGATAGCTTCCTTTAAAGAGACTGCGCCCGTATAATACGCTTTTCCGATTATAGCGCCGTAAATTCCCATATCACTAAGCTTTATAACGTCGTCAATACTCGACACGCCCCCCGATGCAATTATCTGCATTCCGAATTTCTCGGATATTTCACGGTAGAGCGAAAGGTTCGTACCCATCATCGCTCCATCCTTGGATATATCGGTGCAAATTACGGTTTTGACCCCGAGTGCGTCAAGCTCCTGAAGAAAATCAAGAGCAAGAACCTCTGATTTTTCTACCCAGCCCTTTACCGCAACGAAGGAATCCTTTATATCTACTCCAACCGCAACCTTGTCACCAAAGCGTTTCACGGCTTCATTTAAGAAATCTCTGTCACGAAGAGCGGCAGTGCCGAGAATTATTCTGTCAACGCCTGCCTCTATATACTTTTCGGCAACCTCGATATTTCGTATTCCGCCGCCAACCTCGACAAACATATCGGGATGCGATGCAAGCTTTTTAATCACGTCAATATTGGGCGTTTCACCCGTTTTTGCGCCCTCAAGGTCAACCACGTGCATATATCTTGCGCCCGAGGAATAAAAGTCCTCTGCAATCTCACACGGATTGTCGCTATATACTGTCATATTATTGTAGTCGCCCTTATAAAGACGGACGGCTTTTTTATCATAGAGGTCTATCGCGGGATAAATTAACATACCTCTTCTCCTAACTCAAGAAAGGCACGCAGGATATTAAGACCTACGCTGCCGCTTTTTTCGGGATGAAATTGGCATCCCATAACGTTTCCCGAAGCAACCGCCGCCGTAATAGGCGCGCCGTATTCAGCCGTAGCTATCACACTGCTTTCGCATTTTGCTCCGTAAAACGAATGAACGAAATATACGAAATCACCCTCGTTAAGATATTTGAAAAGCTCATGCTTATGCTTTCCGAATGAAAGAGCGTTCCAACCTATATGAGGTACTTTCAGCTCCTTTGGGATAATTTCGGAGATGGCTCTTATCTCGCCTTTTATAAGCCCTAAGCCACGGTGCTCACCGTATTCATAGCTCTTATCGAAAAGAAGCTGCATACCGAGGCATATTCCGAGAATGTATTTTCCCTTTGAAGCTTCTTCGCAAAGCACCTTGCCAAGCCCCGTCTGCGAAAGCTTCTCTGCCGCATCGGAAAACGCGCCGACGCCGGGAAGGACGATTTTATCCGCGCTTCTTATCACCTCGGGATCGGACGTAACGGTTACGTCAGCTCCTATCGCGGAAAACGAGCTTGCGAGAGAAAAAAGATTCCCTACGCCATAGTCGATTATAGCTACCATTAAAGCACTCCTTTGGTAGAAGGGATATCAAGAGCAAAATCGGGATCAATCTTAACAGCGGCTCTTACACTTCTTGCGCATGATTTATACACGCCCTCAATGATGTGATGCGAATTCGAGCCTGCAAGCTGTCTTATATGAAGGGTGCATCCGGCATTATACGAAAATGCCTGCCAGAACTCGCTGACAAGCTCGGTATCAAAGTCACCGACCTTACTTGCCTTTATATCAAGCTCGCACGCAAAGTACGCTCTGCCCGAAAAATCAAGTGCCGATAGAATGAGGGTTTCATCCATAGGAAGTATGGTATCGGCATAGCGTACTATACCCGCTTTGTTGCCAAGCGCTTCCTTAAACGCTTCACCGAGGCAAATGCCTATATCCTCGGCAGTATGATGAAAATCGACCTCTGTATCGCCCTTGCATTTTACCGTAAGATCAAATCTTCCGTGCTTTGCAAAGAGGGTTAGCATATGATCGAGAAACGCGCTTCCGCTGTTTATTTCCGACTCGCCTTTGCCGTCTATTTCAAGCTTCAAGTATATATCGGTCTCTTTTGTTTTTCTTATAATTTCAGCGTTTCTCATAAGTTCTCCTCCAAAATTTCCTTAATTTTGTCAACTAATATTTGCATTTCTTCTCGGCTGCCAATTGTAATTCTGTTATATTCAGCAATTCTCGGAGCAGTGAAATGACGGACAAGAACGCCTTTCTCTTTAAGAGAAAGATATATTTTCTCGCCGCTTATTCTATTGTGCTTAGCAAAAATAAAGTTTGCGCTCGAATTTGTAAACTCAAAGCCGAGAGAGGCAAGCTCTTTTTCTGTGAACGCCCTGTTTTCTATGATTTTTTCGCAATTATTTACGAAGTACTCATTGTCCATCAGTGCGCCGACACCCGCAGCCGCGCTCATTCTGTTTACGTTGTAGGGATTAGTTGAGTATCTGATGCGTGTGAGATCTTCTATCAAGGCGGCAGAGGCAATACCGAAGCCGAGTCTTGCGCCCGCCATAGAACGAGATTTTGAAAATGTTCCCGTTACCAAAAGATTATCGTATTTCTTTATAAGAGGGATACAGCTTTCCGCTCCAAAGTCTACGTATGCCTCGTCGATAACAACTATTCTCGACTCGTCTGACTTTATGATTTTTTCTATTTCCGATACCGAAAGAGCAATACCTGTGGGAGCGTTGGGATTTGCGATAAATACTGTTCCTTTTGCGTTTACATAGTCATCCGTGTTGATTTTAAAGTCCTCGGTAAGAGGAATTTCACGGTACGGAAGATTGTTTACGTCGGCAAACACCTTATAAAATCCGTAGGTTATATCGGCAAAGACCGCCGGGGTGTTTTCATCGCAATACGCCATAAAAGCAAAATTGAGAACCTCATCAGAGCCATTGGTTAAAATCACGTTTGAATAATCGACACCGTAGGTTTTTGCAAGAAGCTCTCCTGCCTCACGGCACTCGGGGTCGGAATAAAGCATAAGCTTCTCAGCCTCTCGGCGAGCAAGCTTTATCGCATTTTCCGACGGCGGAAACGGTGACTCGTTAGTATTCAGCTTTACGTACTTTCTCTCCTTTGGCTGTTCGCCCGGGGTGTACGGCTTCAGCTTTTTATATTTTTCCGTAAGGAATCTACTCATATTATTCTTCCTCGAATCTTATTACAGCGCTCTTTGCGTGAGCGGTAAGTCCTTCTTTTTTGGCAAAGTATTCTACGTCGCGGCAAACCTCTTCAAGCGAGGATTTGTCGTAGTATATATACTGCGTTTTCTTAACAAAATCGTCAACGGAAAGCGGACTTGAAAACTTAGCCGTTCCGCTCGTGGGAAGCGTATGGTTCGTACCCGCAAAATAATCCCCTATCGCCTCGGGACAGTATCTGCCGAGGAACACCGAGCCTGCGTGCTTAACTCTTTTGAGATATTCAAAAGGCTCTGCTACGCATATTTCGAGATGCTCGGGCGCAATTCCGTTCGCAACGTCTATAGCATCATCAAGAGATGCGGTAACTATTATCTTTCCGTAGTTATCGATAGACGCTCTCGCTATCTCGCTTCTTTCGAGAAGCGGTATCTGACGCTCTATCTCCTGCTGCACTGCCACAGCAAAGCTCTCGGAATCGGTAACGAGAACCGCGCTTGCCATTCTGTCGTGCTCCGCCTGCGAAAGAAGGTCGGCAGCAATATCCATAGGACGATTGAGGGAATCCGAGATTACCATAATTTCGCTGGGACCCGCAATCATATCTATTGAAACGGCGCCGTATACCTGACGCTTAGCCTCGGCAACGTAAGCATTACCCGGTCCAACTATTTTATCGGTTTTAGGTATGGTTTCTGTTCCGTAAGCCAAAGCCGCTATTGCCTGCGCTCCGCCTACCTTGTATATTTCATCAACACCCGCAACGTAAGCCGCGGCAAGAATAACAGGATTAACCTTTCCCGAAGAATCGGGAGGCGTTACCATGACTACACGCTCGCAGCCCGCAATCTTTGCGGGTATAGCGTCCATTAACACGGTAGAGGGGTAAGCAGCCGTTCCTCCCGGAACGTAAAGCCCTGCTCTGTCCACGGGAATGACCTTCTGACCTACGATAACTCCGTTATCCTTTTTTATCTCGAAGCCGCTCGTTTTCTGCTTTTCATGGAATTCTCTTATGTTTGCCGCAGCCTTAGTAAGCACCTCGATAAATCGAGGATCAACCGAAGCTACCGCCTCGCCTATCTCGTTCTCGCTGACACGAAGCGAGGTAAGCTTCGCGCGGTCGAACTTCTCCGCATAGTAATAAAGCGCGCTATCACCCTCACTCTTTACCTTTTCTATAATTTCCTTTACCACCGAGCTTACGTCAACCTTTTCGGCAACGGCAGAAAATATTTCTTTTCTTTCGCTTATAGCGTCTTTAATAATTCTAATCATTGTTTCTCCCCGGATGCAAATAGCATCTCCAACGACATTTTAATATTTTTAGCAGAATTTGACAACTATTATTTACTTATTTATTATTTTCAACTATTTCAGCAAGTGACGAGATAATCTTCTCTATTGCCTGAGCCGAGAATTTAAAGCTTGCCTTGTTAGCAATAAGTCTTGCGCTTATTTCTTCAAATTTCTCCACTACCACGAGATTGTTTTCACGCAGAGTAGCGCCCGTCTCAACTATATCCACGATAACGTCGGAAAGACCGAGTATCGGCGCAAGCTCTATCGAGCCGTTTAAATGTATTATATCAATATCTCTTCCGAGAGAAGAATAATAACGCTTCGCTATATTCGTGAATTTGGTTGCTACTCTTAACGTGCGGCTTTTGTTTTCAACGAAGTCTGCCTTAGTCGCTACTGCCATATGGCATTTACCCATATTCAAGTCAAGAAGCTCATACACGTCCGGGGTGTACTCAAGCAAAATATCCTTACCCGCAACGCCTATATCCGCCGCGCCTCTTTCAACGTATATCGCTACGTCAGACGGCTTTACCCAGAAGAATCTTATGCCGATCTCTTCATTTTCAAATATAAGCTTCCTTGAATTTTCTTTTATTGAGGGACATTCATATCCCGCAGCCTCAAACATTGCGTATACCTTTTCTCCGAGTCTTCCCTTTGGAAGCGCAACGTTTAGCATCTTATTCATAGCATCTTGCCTTTCTTAATACAAAATAAATATAGAATTGTCGTTCTTCTTCCCGAAAGCGTAGTTACCTACGGCGAGCGGGAGAAAACGGCGATTATAGCCAAATTTCACCAATCAAAGATCGTCGAGGTAGACAGCGAAGCCAACCCCCCTCGCATTCTTATGCATTCTCAACATCATCTTGTCATATTGACCGCCTGATAAAATGCCTGAGGGAATGCCGTCTATGAAGCCCTTCATCGCTATGCCGTTATAGTATTTCATATCGCCGACGAGAGAGAAGTCTATACAAAGCTTATCGGATATTCCCTGCTTTTTAAGCTCCGCGAATATATACTCAAGCTGCTCTACCGCAGCTGTGGTTTCTTCGTTTACCTTAAACTCGGCGAGACTATTTAATACAAGGTTCGGCGTACCGTAAACGGTAGCAAGTTTTTTTACAAGCTCGGTATTCTCTTCTCCTATGGATTCGTTCTTACAAACGACCTCAATGCCTGCCGCATTTTTCTTGCCAAGACAATCGAGAATCTTTTTCTTTCCATCGTCACTAAGACCTACGAAATTCAATACTCCGTAAGTTATATCGAGGTGCGATATTTCAAGCACGTTGGTTTCCGATATAAGATCCAAGCTCTTTGCCGCAAGAAGTATAACCTCTGTCAGCTCTGCGTTTCCAACGTCGCCAAGGCACTCAAGTCCTATCTGCATCAATTCCTTAAAGCTATTAGTACCCTTGGAAATTCTATAAACGTTCTCGTTGTACTGCGCTTTAACAAGACCGTCGGTTATTCTGCTGTTTTTTATAATCGAAAGCGTAACGTCGGGCTTAAGAGCAAGAAGTCTTCCGTCCGTATCGGTAAAGGTTATTATGTTTTCCGATGACAAAAAATCCTTATTTTTGCTATATAGGTCATATTCCTCAAACTTACTCATTTTATATTTCGAGTAACCGTACTTGTTGTATAAAGCACGGAGAGTGAATACCGCTTTTTCGTCTCGCGTGAGCAACTCGGTCAAGTTTTCCATTTTTTTCTCTCTTATCATTATTTACTTTAGTTTGGTGAAGAATTGCGATTATAGCAACGTATTGCTATTCATGCGCTTTAGTGTACTAAACAATATATTATTCACTAAATTCTATATTTTATATTATTTGAAGCGCTAATATATTATGCGTTGTATATTTTAGCATACTAAAGTGATAAAGTCAATAGGATTTTGAAAAATATTTGATTATTTTTCGACAAATCCTTTCATTCTTACGTAATAAATCATTATGCACCCCGACTGTATATACTCCGGGGTGCATATCACTTTTTTATTTACCTTTAGGCAAGGCTTTTATTCTGCGTAATCAACAGCTATTGATTTTACGTACAATGCCTTTGACGAGCTCTGCGTATATTCAAGCTTTATCTCGCCCGAAGCGTTTGGAACTTCAATGGTGTATGCCGTTGACGTACTCGTAAGAGTTATGGTTTTTAAGAGAGTTCCGCCAACGTAAACCTTAAGCGTTGCGTTTACAGACGAAGCGCCCGAGGTAGTTACGGTTATTTTCGAAACGTTTGTGAACTGCTCCGACGTTAACGTCATAGTTTTAAAGGGGTTATTGGCAGAGCCTAATTGCTGTCCTTTAGTGCCGTCATATCCGAAAAATCCGCCGTTTCCCGCCAAGGTCCAATTCACGCCGCCAAGGGAGAGAGTGCCTACTGAAGAGAACTGCTTTGAGGAGAACGTATACGAATAGCTCTTGGGTGTGGTTTGTATGGATTCAATAGTGGGCGTTAACACGTAGCTCATTCCGCCAATTAAGGTAAGAGCGCCCTCTTTAAGCTCGATATCGGTGTAAGACGCGGTGCTTTTTACGCTTCCGAGATTATAGCACACAACGTTCCAGGTGAGTGTTTTACCGCTGCTTTCTACGTATCCGTGTGAGGTTAAGCTGCTGAGAATTTCGCCTTCCTTGATAAAAGCGACATTATAAGAGCCATCAACAGTTCCGTTTTCAACTCTTACGTAAGCGTAGCTATTTATATTGTCCTCGGTATCCTCATTTATAACGATATCTGCCGAGTCGGAATATGCGAGAATGCTTTTATAAAGTGTTTTTTGCTCTTCGGTAACGTTCTTTGACACAGCGAGGCGCTCGTGGAGATACTCAAGAACGCTATACTTTTTCGTGCTTGAGGTTGCCGTAACGCTTTCGTCCTTTGAAAGCTCCGCCACCGCAAAGAATTCTGTGTCTATATTCTGTGCAGGAACACCTATCACAGAGGTAAACGTCATAAGACTTTCACCGTTTACATCCTCGACGTTATACTTTGTTATAATTTCGAGAAGGTTATTATTACGGTCGTAAATCTTAAGCGCAACGTCATAGCCCTCCAAGGCTCGAACGGCGTACATAAGGTTTAAGGTATCCTTGTAATATACGTTATTTGATACTATCTCAACGGGTCTTATCTCTCCCGTGGCAGGGAGAATTACAGTCACCGTAACACTACACACGCTACAAGTCTTTTCCGCTATACCGTCCTCGGTTTCGGTGGGATTTTTGGTTATAACTTCTTGACCGTATGTATGACCTTTTGAATAAATAACACTACCTTTTGTAACTATTACTTTACAATTATTGCACTTTACATCACCCGTATAGCCGTTTTCGGTACAGGTTGCGCTCTCGAAATTCACAAGCGTTGTGCTACTATGAGTACAGTCTGTACTGCCGCTTCCTGTGTTGCCGCCGTTTGCTTCGCCTGAGGGTGTTGTCATATTATCAGGCACTTCTTCACCGAGCATTATCCATGCAAGCTCGGGATAGTCGATAAACACGTTTCTGTTACCCTGAATTGAAGCTACGACCTCATTTCTTCCCATTTCCCAAGTATCTACGGGGTCTAATTCACACCAGGCAAGAAGAGTTTCAACGTCTGTAAATACTTTTGTGAGGTCGTTGCACGTGTAAGATGAATTGCCGCCCCATCTTACGTAAACGTAAAGACATATTCTTGCGACGTCGCCCTTTACGTTATCGAGGGGCTCGAATATACCGTTTGAATAATATCCGCCACACTCGCTCGAAAGATTGCCGATAACGTTCGATCCGCCCGTTGTTTCTCCGTATTTATGATTGCCTCTCGTGCTGTTAATTCTGCTCTCCGAGGGTCTTATATGGTGAAGGTCTGAGCCTCCGCCGCTCGTTCCAAATCCACCGAGACTCTGAGGCCACACGTGCTCTCTGTTCCAGCCCTGTCCGCTCTGATAATCGCTCACGGATGCGGGGTATGAGGAATATATTGTAACGATGCTTCCGTTTTCGTTCTCGCAATCGGTTATCGGCGCAAGGTCTCTGCATTCGGAGTACGAGGTGATCTTCTTATGCGTATCCGTCATAAGCTTGCGTAAGGAAGCGAGAAGCTGTGACTCTGAAAGAGTTGAAAGATTATCGTACGTATACTGCCCCGTGTAATAATCGAGGGCGCTCGTTCCGTCAAAGGTCGTGCAAATCTCGTCCCTCTCGCCCGAATTTTCCTCTGTAGAATAGTTGGCGGGGGCAGCAAATACGCTGACGAAGGTACACGAAAGAACTAAACAAAGCGCCATAGTTAAAAGCAGCGCTTTTCTGAGAAGCTTGTTCATTGTTTTCTCCCTTAGTATTATATTTATTTTTACCAAATTTTAGTGTATCATAAATAACGTAAAATGTAAAGAGAAAAATGAGTTTTATTTGGTTTTTATTTGGTTTCTTTTTGTCTATGTATTCTTTCAAAACCTCAATATCTCTTTGAAGCTGTGTTTTATGCTTTCCTTTACCGGATGCGAATACAAGATTAGTCCATTGAGCCTGTAACGAAGCTCCTCATAACATTCTTCAAGAGATGTATTTTCGCTAAATCCATATCTTTCAGAAAGAATTAAAAGGCAAGCGGATATCTTCTTTTCGAGCTTTGCAAGGTTCTTTTCAACTGCGCTTTTCCATACGAACGTGTACTTGTTCGCATATGCTTCTAACTTCGTTCCGTCTACGAAAAGATTCTTAAATTTAATCTCTCCAATCTCATAAAGTTTTTCTACGAATTGGTAAAACAGTCCTTCTATTGCTTCGGCAAGGTGTCCTCTTTGAAATCTTGTTATGGTTGAGTCACTGGGAGCTGGCTCTCCGTTTAAAAGCCACA
>SVUD01000004.1 GCA_015063445.1 Oscillospiraceae bacterium | reverse complement strand
CCATTCTCGTTTGCGGTCAGCTCCAGACAAGAACATGGAATGATAATCAGGGACAAAAGAGATACGCAACCGAAGTCGTTGCAGACGAGGTTTCGTTCGTAGCTTCCGCAGCTCAGACCGCTGCAGGTGTTCCCCAGGCTACTCCGGCATATACTCCGGAGGCTTACGGCGCTCCTTCCTTCTCGACAGGAAGCGCTAATTTCGAAGAACTTCCCAGCGACGGAGACCTTCCTTTCTAATTAAGGAGTCCTATCCGTCCTCCCGCTTGCAAGACTCACTGCAGGTCGGGTAATATAGAAATCGTGAGTCGGAAAGGTTATGGACTAATCTAATGGAAAGAAACGATACACAGCGTCCTTCGTTCCGCCCCATGCACAGAAGAAAGAAGGTTTGCATCTTCTGCCAGGATAAAGTGAACGAGATCGATTACAAGGATATAGTTAAGCTCAGAAAGTTTATCTCCGAGCGCGCTAAGATCCTCCCCAGACGTGTTTCCGGCACTTGCGCTCTTCACCAGAGACAGCTTACAACGGCTATCAAGAGAGCTCGCCAGATGGCACTTCTCCCCTACGTATCTAACTAATTTTTGCGTTTTGCAAACGAATGAGAGAACGGATCGGCTTTTAGTCGAAACGTTCTCTCTTTTTTACATCATTTATATATTTACCTTTTTAAAAGAAATATATGTTATAAAATTTAACATATATTTATGTTCTTGATTTGGTTATAATTTTGGTGATATCAAACAACATCAAGAGGTAATTTATATGAAAGAGCCAAAGCAAAAGTTAATAATTACAAAGAAGCCTAAGGGTGAAGACGGACATAAGGTTTTCTCAATAAGAATAAAAGATGAAACTGCGGAAAAGCTTGATTTACTTGCAAGAAAAACAGAGCGTACAAGAAACGATCTTATCAACATCCTTTTAGATTATGCTATGGAACATTGCGAGATAGAAGAAGGCTAACGAATGGAAAAGTTAATTGGACAAAGGATCAAAGAATACAGAAAAAAGCAAGGTATCACACAGGAACAGCTTTCCGAAATCATAGGAATAACTCCTCACTACCTTTCAGCTTTGGAAAGAGGTGTCTACAATATAATAATAGATACCTTAGTTAAAATTTTAAACTATCTAAATTGCTCTGCCGACGAAATTTTTTGCGACGTAGTAAATATGTCTTCTTCTGTAAAATCAAACGAATTATCCGAAAGACTAAAAGCGCTTCCTGTAAAAGAACAGCTTAAGATTCTAAATGTTATAGAAACTATGATAGGCAACGTTTCCGATTAATAATAATTTATTTTAAAAATCTGTGGTTAACCACAGATTTTTTATTTTATTACAGAATATAACATAATTCGACAAATGTTTTGTTATATAATAACAGTATCACAGTCAGAAAAAACAAGTGTGTCTGTAAATTATGTGGAGACGATAAAAAAGTATTTGAAGAATTATCTTTGTGCCATAATTGTATACAAATGATTAAATCATTTTAAGGATGTTATTTTTGTATGCTGTATCAACTTCTCCCCTACGTATCTAACTAATTTTTGCGTTTAGCAAAGGAATGAGAGAACGGATCGGCTTTTTTGTCGAAACGTTCTCTCTTTTTTACATCATTTATATATTTACCTTTTTGATCTATCTTTAGTAAAAAAACAGTTGACATTGATCCTAAAGCAGTGTATAATACCAATGATATTTCATTTGCGAGGTTTTATATAATGAAGGGATTTGGAAACGTACTTATTATCGGTGACAGTTATTCGACATTCAAAGGATTTAATCCCACCGGGTATGGCTCTTGGTATCCACGCACCGATGAGCGTACTGACGTTGAGAGCGTCCGCGAAACGTGGTGGCACAAGCTTTGCGCCGAAACAGAGTCAACTCTTATTCTTAACGAAAGCTACTCCGGCACAACCGTATGCTCAACAGAAAGAGAAGACTTACCGGGAACTCATTTCAATCTCAGAGCTGACAGAATAATAAATAGCGGCTTCTTCAACAAAAACAGAATAGATACGATTTTTGTTTTTGGCGGCACTAATGATTCATGGATAAATTCGCCTATCGGAGATATCAAATACGGTGATATCACCGAGGATGATATAAGAATGGTACTCCCAGCCTTTTCGGCTCTGATAGCAAAGCTGAGGACAGCTTCGCCGAAATCGAGAATAATACCGCTTATCAATTGCGACATCAAGGATGAAATAAGGGACGGATTTGAAGAAATCTGCCGTCATTTCGAATTGACTTATATAAAATTCGAAGCAATTGACAAGCTTTCGGGACATCCTAATCGCAGTGGTATGGAACAAATCAAAAACGCTGTTAAAAATTTACTATAAGAATTGTCGTTGTGAACTGTACTATCAAACAAATAAGAGAGAACGAATCGACTGCTCGGTCGAACGCTCTCTCTTATTGTTTTATTATCTTGAATGTCTCATACGGTTTATAATTTCGTCCTGAACGTCTGCGGAAAGATGAACAAATCTTGCCGAATAGCCGCCGACACGAACCATAAGATGTTCGTATTCCTCGGGATTCTTCTTAGCCTCTATAAGCTCCTCGACGGGAGTCGTATTGCCCTGGAAAATCTGACCGCCCTTCTCAAAGAAGGTCAGGAGAACCGCTTTTATAAGCTCCTCGTTGGCAAACGACGCATCAAAGTCCCACATAGTAGACGCACCGCCCGAAAATTTATCAAAGCGAAGCTTTCCGCAAGAATTTATTGCTGCGGTAAGACCGCATTTCATAGAGGCGCTATGCGGCGTAACGCCGTGCGCTACGTTTCCGTGCGCCGCTCTTCCGTCGGCAGTCGCTCCGATTACCTTTGCCGCCTGGGGTGAGAATACGAAGGTAAGTATAACAGGCTTTCCATGACCGCCAAAGCGGGTGCGGTAGTTACGCAGCATATCCGAAAAATCACTCATAAGGCGAGTTGCGAGAGCGTCTGCCTCGTCATTATCCATACCGTATTTTGGAATGCTTTTGAGCTTTAACTGCAAAGCCTCATAGCCCACGAAATTGGCCTTAAGCGCGCTGACAAGCTCCTCTGCCGTGCATATTTTATCATCAAATACGGCTTTCTTGATTGCAAAGAGTCCGTCGGCAACGTTTGGCATACCGAGCTGAGAAACTCCGTAGTCGTGGTATTTCGCGCCGCCTGCGTGCATATTTCTGCCGCGCGCAAGACAATCGTCTATCATACTTGATATCAGGTATGAGGGGCGATTTTTTTCTGTTACCTCGCTATATATGTCCTGCTCTCTTAAATACGCTCTTGTAACTCTTTCCGCTTCGGTTATAAAATCACGGTAGAAGTCCTCAAAGCTATTATAGCTTACAAGTCCGCCGAATCTGAAGAGCGAATACTGCTTACCTGTGACAAGACATACTCCGTCGGTTATCATAAGCTCGAGCATTTTGGGGGTGTTTTGCCAGCCCACCCATAGATAGTCGGATATTTTTCCTTGAATTCCTATCTCCATACAGCCGCCGCAATAGTATTCCACGGCATCCTTATACTCAACTCCGCTCTTCATAAGAGCGTCGATCACGTTTTTATCGTAGAGTATCTGCGCTCGGTTGTTACCGGACATCATAAAGCGAGCCGACATCGAAACAAGCTCCTCGGGCGGATTTTCGGGAAGTCTTATATATACGGCAGGGTGGGTGATATTGAGGTCCATTACAGATTGGATCATTATATAGGTAAGAGGATTTACGGCAGATTTTCCATCGGGATCAGTACCGCCGACAACTATCGTTTCAACCCAAGTATCCTTATTGTGTATACGCTCGTTTATGCGCAAAAACAGCTCGTCAATAAGCTCCTTTGCCGAATCAAGCGTTTCACGCCCCGAATCGAGATCACGGGAAAGATAAGGCCAAAGATAATAGTCGAGTCTTCCGGGACCGTTTCCGCCGAAGGGGTTCTCTCGCATAACGACTATATGCTGCATAAAATACGCCTGAACTGCCTCTCGGAAGCTTTCCGCGGGCTTTCTCGGAACCTTTTTCATTACCTCGGCAAGCTCGGTGTTCCCTATTTTCTCGTACTCCGCTATATGCTTATCGTTAAAGACGAGAAGAGCGTCAAGCATAATAATTACACCCTTATAAAATTCCTCTGCCGTCTCATCCTTTGCCGTGGCAAGAGCTTCCTCTACCTTTTTGCGATAGCCCTCAACACCGTATTTCAATATTCTGTCATAGAGCCATGAAATATGGCCCGGGGCATTTCTTGTGATAAGCTGACACTCAAGCATTTCCTCACCGTCGCTGAATTCAGATACGAAGCGATTATGCGCCTCGGTCTTATAATCAAGCTCGGGTGAATATTCCTCTGTATAAAGCTCGCGGTCGTAATATATTCTGCCGCCTATTCTATCGCCGTCATACGCATAGATCGGCTGATTTTCAATAGCGTACGCCATAGAACGAGCAAGCTTTTCCCAATGCGGAAGATCCTTATACATACCGAGGGCGGCGCCGTTATAGTCCCTTGTGAAATGGGGGCGTATTGCCGGAACCTTTCCTCTTGTTTTGGATATTTCTTGCATTTTTGATATTCTTTCAGTAATCATAGGCTCTACCTCTTTACTAAAAATAAATATTTTTAAGGTTACATATTGATTTTATCACAAATTAATGGTACAATCTATGTATAATCATACTTTTATTTTTGTAATTTTGTCTTTAGGAGGTGGGGTATGCTTCCCGATCACTATGAATATTACTACACTCAGGATGAGGTATTCAAAGGCGAGCTTGATAATATTCACGCATTCGTTATGCATAACTACAAAATAGGAATGCACGTTCAGGAATTTCCCGAAATTAATATCGTAATAAACGGAAACGGAAAACATTATATTGAGGAGAACTGCCTTGATGTCGGCGTGGGAGATATATTTATAATTCCGCCCGAGGTACGCCACGGATATTTGGGCGGCGAGGGCTTCGACGTTTTTCATATTCTTATACATCAACGCTTCGTAGATAAGAATTCTGCGGATTTCCATATGCTCGAATCGTATTTTGAGCTTTTCAGAGCCGAGCCGATAATGCGTACGACCTCAAAAAAGCCGTTGCATTTGCGCTTATCCGACGAGCGCTTTGCCAAGGTACGCGCTCTGCTTTCTCAAATGGAGGAATATCCAAATTGGACACTCGCCTCGGACTGCTTAGCAAGAAGCGGACTCGCTATGGTGCTTATTCCTCTGCTGTGCAAGGCTTACAGCGAAATTGAGAGCGAAAAGAAAGAAAAGAACGCTCTGCAGCATTCCGATGAAAGCTTTATGAAGGCAATTTCCAAAATACACGAGTGTTATAACGAAAAGCTGACTGTTAACGACCTTGCGAAAATTGCTAATCTTTCAAGAAGCGCTTTCGTCAAAAAATTCACCGAGATATGCAAGCTTCCGCCCTCGGAATATCTTATGAAAAGAAGGCTTGAGGCTGCCGAATATATGCTTCTCAATACCGCCTTAAGTATTGCGGAAATTGCTTACGACTCCGGATTTTACGACGCTTCTCACCTTAATAAGTCCTTCGTCAGAGAAAAGGGGATATCTCCAAAGGCTTTCAGAAAGCTTCATTCGTGAAAGTATGCATTCATTATAGCTCTGCCAAAATCCATATAAAGCGACTTTTTTGCCTTTTTCACTTGATATGGGGCGTATTAAGTGATATAATAAGCGTGTATATTTTAAAATTTGCTGTATAAGCTACGGCGGCTTTTAATATCGCATTTAAATGCATTCTCGTAACAGGAGACGATTATATGAAATTGATTCGTGAAATACGTGTCGGCGATTTAATTAAATATTTTTGCGCTCCGCTTATTGCCGTGAGTGCGATGTGGGTACTGTTCGGTATTTTTTCGTACATGATTCCCTATCTTGCGCTTAGGATAACCGTGGCGGTGGTTATATCCTTGCTATCGGCGCTTCTTTTAAAGCCGTTCGTTATCGGCTCGATTCTTATGTATAAGGCGTTTGCGCCAAAGAAAATGCGGGACAGATGCCGCTTTGAGCCGACCTGCTCCACTTATATGATAATGGCTATCAACAAATACGGACTTATCAAGGGCGTTATCAAGGGCGTTAAGCGTATAACTCGCTGCAAGCCGCCAAACGGCGGAATTGATTATCCGTAATTTTTTTCTTCCTATATAAAACAAAAAGCCTATTCGGTGGGTTAAGCCGAATAGGTTTTTTATATTTTTAACTGAAATTATGCCATTTTGTTAAGCTTAAGCGTAAGCGCAGACTTCTTGTGAGCTGCGTTATTCTTATGAAGAATACCACGAACAACTGCCTGGTCAACCTTCTTAATAACTACAGGATAAAGCTCGGTAGCAGCAGCCTTATCGTTTGCTGCAACAGCTGCGTTGAACTTCTTGATGAAGGTCTTGAGCTGGCTCTTTGCCATCTGGTTACGAAGTGCCTTAGAGCGGTTTACGAGAATACGCTTTTTAGCGGACTTAATATTAGCCATTTTAGTCTCCTTTAATTTTTAAGAGCGACTGCCGCAACTCCTTTTCAACGGCTGAGAGGGTCCGTTTCCAACTTGTTACAACCACGCCACATTTTCATACTAAAGTATTGTACCATAAACTTTCTGAAAAATCAATAGGTTTTGGAAAAATATTTTATTTTTTTCTTTATAAAACGAGCGGTTGCTCTTTACACTGAGGTATCAAACAACCGCTTTTTGCTTTAGTATATGATTTTTGCTTTATTTTTCTTTTTTCGAGGCTTTGCCCTTTCCGCCTCTTCTTATAAGACCAGATACAATTCCCATAAACGTCATACCGATAATTACCGAAGCTCCGATGATAATTGTTTTTTCTCTGTATTCTTTATGAGAAAAATCACCGTCTTCGCCATTTTCATCGGAATTACCGATGTTATTTCCGCCGGACAGAAGATTATCGCCGGGAACGTCAAGAGTTCCGTCGGGAGACAAATTACCGTTGGAATTAGAGCCGCCGATAGCGCCGTTGCCGCCGACTATGGCGAAATAACTGCAGTTTTTACAATATTCAAAGGTGTTTTTTCCGTCAGTTCTTGTGTCAAGGCTATGCTCGGTCTTTTCAAGCTCTCTTTCCTCGGCTTTGCCGCAAACAGAGCAGGTTCTCTTTTCCGAGCCCTTTTCGGTACAAGTAGCAGGGTCTACAACGCTCCATTCACCGTAAGCATGCGTAACGGTTCGCGCCTCGTTGCAAACGTTACAGGTTGTGTCACAATTGTTTGTATACTTGTGAGAGGTGGTTCTCGTTGCGCCGCAGACGTTACAGCTGTTATCGCAGTCGTTTGTGTACTTGTGAGAGGTGGTTCGTTGGTATAGGCATGAATCACATGTAGTATCACATTGATTGCTGAAAATGTGGTCTTTATATTCAAAATTACTTTCACAGTATCTACAATAAAAGTAATGCTGCGAAGCATTGTAATAGTACCTCATATCAGGATGGTGCATCTCTTCTTCCGAGCTTCCGCAATGCTTACATTCTCTTATATGCCCCCACGAATCTACATAAGTATGCTTGAATTCTGTCAGAATAGTCTCGCTATGCATTGCTTTTGTGTATCCACAGTCATCACACGAAGTATCACAAATTTTACAGTCGTAATTGTGCGCAAGCATTTCAGTTTTATATTCACACAAAGTACATTCTTTCCAGTGTCCCAAATCTTCGGTGGCTTCATCTTTTTTATATACATATTGGTGATTGCAGTCACCTTCAAGCTTCCATATTTGATTTGCTTCTTTGGTTGTCTGCTTTACAACAAGTTTGTTGCCATCTCTTGTAATAGAAAATGCGGGTGTACACGCCGGATGGATAAGATATCCATTGCCACACTCTTCAAAAATCCACTTTTGTGAATAGTCTTTAGCATCATTTTTGCAAAGCGTTACCTCTGCACCGTTCAATGAATGAGTAACTTGCGTGTCGTTCCATACGCTGTTAAGATAGTTTGCACCGCCATCCTTTGGAACAAGTCTGTAAAAGTTTCCATCTTTAATTATATTGAATTCAAATTTAGAGGTTACTGCAGAATTCGAAGCGCCCAATGTATCAAAATCCGAAGCATTTCGTTTCATATACATTCTATAACCGTCGTTATTCAAAGTATACGTTCCTTCACTAATCGTATCCGATTTAAGTTGCTGATAACCAGAAGTTGTATAGTCAACTACACCGGTGTTTCTACTCGAATCACTTGGATTAACATTAATTTTGGTAGAGAAATCACTCTTACGCACTTCAAAATGCAAATGTTTATTATAAGAATGTCCCGATGATCCCATAGAAGCCAAAGGCTGACCTTTTTCTATCTTATCCCCATTCTTAACTAAAATTGAATTCTGTTTTAAATGACCGTAAATACCGTATATTTTTCCATCATCGCTCTTTATATAAACAGAGTTTCCCCACGTAGAATAATGAGCGCACTTACTGCCGTTATTTTCTTTCGGATAGTGAACATGATTGCAAGAGTTATTAATTTTGGTTACGGTGCCACTAAATGCGGCGTAAATTACCTGATCTCCATTAGAGTATATGTCTATTCCATCATGTTGAGCTCCGTTGGAATACTCGGGCGTACTGCCATAAAGAAAGGCTATATTTACTCCGCCGTTATTTACGGGGAAAAGGAAGCTATATTCACCTGCTGGTGTTTTATCACTACTCTCATAAATCAAATAGCTGTTAAATACGTAGCCTTCAGTTCCGTTATAATTAAACTTATACCACTTGTTTCCAAAAGCGTTTGTATAAGATCCAATAACCGTTACCTTTGAGTCTTTTTTTATGCTTGAAGCTGCGGCTGTTGCGGCTTCATACGGTGCATTCGTTCTTGCCGTAAAATCTTTCGTAACCTTATAAATACCTGAATCACTCTTATTTAGTGTACTTGCCCAATCGAATGACGTACTACATTCCTTACAAACACCTAAATTATTAAATTCAGAACATTTATGCGTAGGACCGTATTTCAAAAATGGTGTCAACTTTCCGTGACTATACCATTTTCTTGAATTGTAACCGTTTTTCGAGCCTATATTAGACACTGCGGTTACTTGAACACCGTCATCCCAAATCGGCGTTGATTCAACTGCAAGTCCGTTTCCTATGTAAATACCTACGTGATCGTAAGTACCGCTTGAATCCTTATGAAAAAGTATTTCTCCAACTTCTATATTCGAAAAATCGGTAGTTACACCTGTGCATTTCGATTTCATGGTGGGAATACTCATATCTGAAACGCCGTTAGAAGCATAGGTTGCGCCACCATAAGTTTTTCCGGTGTTTCCACTCCATCCCCACAATATGCCTTTGATTAAGCACACACAATCAAATCCAAATGTATCTGATGAGGCAGCATTAATTTTTTTAGTTCTATCCGCACCTTGATTATAACTGTGCTCATTGATATACCGATTTTTGTTTGTAGAATTCATTGGAGCGCCAAAGCACCCCATAACATAGAGCGTCTTGTACTCTGTAGCAACTTCATAACATTTATCCGCAAATTCTTGCGCCGTCATTATTTCTGCAGCCTCTACTTTAATAGGATTAACAACAATTACCGATAAGACAATTGTTATTGCTAAAGTAAAAATAGAAATTAGTTTTTTCATGCTGTTTTCTCCTGTGATCAATTATATAGTGATTTATTTTTTGTCATTCTCTTTGAGCAGGGCTTTATATTTAAGCTTTTGCTCGTTTCCATATCCTGCGATTACACCAGGAACTTTACTCGCTATGCAAAGCATTAAAATTTTGAATTCATTTTTCTTTGCGTACACCAAAATCTTTTTTCCGGATTTGGTATGCAGATTCAAATGATTATCCACGTTAAATCCGTTAACACTGTGGCGGCACATATATACCCATGCAATCTCTACATAAGGAATTACTAAACCGAATTTTGCAGAAAATATGGCTTTTTCACCGCAATATATCCTGGAGTCGGGCATTATTGGATTATCTATCAGCATATCATCGGCTATATGCTCATATCCTAACTTTTTTAACCATTTTCTGTTACCAAGCATACATGCATACTTGTCTACGTAAATTATGGTATAAATTACAGCTGCAAAAAAGAGAAATATAGCGGCAACTAAAAAATCTATGCTTTTAACAACCGCTAAAACTATTAGCGCTGCAAGTCCTAAAAGCATAGCAATCAAAATACAACGCAATATTTTCTCGATTTTTAACCTCTTTGCCATGTATTCACCTAACGTTGCGCATTTGCTCATAAAACAACTCCTTTTGTTTTAACGTTCAAAGACGAAAGCATTATAACACCAAACGGTGTTATTTGTCAATACCAAACGGTGTTATTTTATATAATAATATACAAAGGAGGAATTCAGTATGTTTATTTATCGAAGAGTAAGAGATTTACGTGAGGATAATGATAAAACTCAATCTCAGATCGCAAAGGCTTTGAATATGCAACTGACGGTATATCAGAGATATGAAAGAGGCGAGCGTGAAATTCCTTTTTGGGTGGCTATAAAGCTTGCAGACTACTATGACGTCTCTTTAGACTATATAGCGGAGCGGGATTATAACCGAAAATAGCGCAAAAATGGTTGATTTTTGGCGTATTTGATGATATAATGATTGTATAATTTTTATCGTTACGATTTAAAATACGAAAATAACGGAGATGCGTATGGTTTCACTTGGAAACGATTGGGATGAAATTCTCAAGGACGAATTTGAAAAGGATTATTATCTTAATCTCAGAGAATTTTTAAAGGCGGAATACTCTACGAGAAAAATATATCCGCCGATGCACGATATATATAACGCTCTAAGATATACCTCGTATAAGGACACCCGCGTGGTAATACTCGGACAGGATCCTTATCACGGCGAGGGACAGGCTCACGGACTTTGCTTCTCGGTAAAGCCCGGGGTAAAATTTCCTCCCTCGCTCCAGAATATTTTTAAAGAGCTTAATGCGGAATACGGTATGCCTACGCCTCCGACGGGCGAGCTTTCCGGCTGGGCTAAGCAGGGCGTTCTTCTGCTCAATACTACCCTAACCGTTCGTGAGGGACAGCCTCAGAGCCACAAGGGGCGCGGCTGGGAGATACTTACCGACAGAATTATAGAGATACTTAACGAGAAGGAAGAGCCCATAGTCTTTATACTCTGGGGCGGTAACGCAAGGGCTAAAAAGGCTTTTATAAAGAATCAAAAGCATCTTGTGCTTGAATGCGCTCACCCGAGTCCTCTTTCGGCTTATGCGGGATTCTTCGGCTGCAATCACTTTATTCTTGCCAACAAGTTCCTTTCGGAAAACGGGCTCAACACCATAGATTTTTCAAAAACGGTTTGATTTGTAATCCTTTGTTTACAAAACAACGCAAAAAGCTGACCTGAGTGTTTTTTACATTCAAGTCAGCTTTTTTAGTTTTAACAGATTTATGTGAAATGATTAATTTTTATACAAAAATGAAATATCCAAGAACAATGATGCCGAGTATGATTCTGTATATACCGAAGGCGCTGAAGCTATGTCTTTTAACGAAGTCCATAAGGAATTTAATAACTATTACGGAAACGATATAAGAAACGGCGATTCCTATGAGAAGCAATGCTATCTCAAAGGTCGAAACAGTTGCGCCGCCAAGTATGAATTTGAGTATTTTAAGCCCCGAAGCGCCGAGCATTATCGGTATTGCCATAAAGAATGAAAACTCCGCCGAGGCAACTCTCGAAACTCCGCCAAGCATACCGCCGATAATAGTTGAGCCCGAGCGTGACGTACCCGGTATAAGCGATAAAATCTGGAATGCGCCTATTGCGAGAGCATCCTTATAGGTAAGCTCGGAAACGTCGTTAATGCGGAACTCGTTTGCTTTTACTCTCTTCATTCTCTCAATGAGAATGAATGCAATTCCGTATACGATAAGAGCTATCGAGATAACCGTGGAATTATACAAATGCTCGTCTAAGAAATCGTCTAAAATCAGTCCCGCTACCGCAGCGGGAAGCGCTCCGACGATAACCTTGCACCAAAGGTCGATAGTTCCTTTTTTCTCTTCCTTAGTCTTTTTTCTCGAAAAAGGATTCAGCTTTTCAAAAAAGAGAGTCGGAACGGCAAGTATCGCGCCAAGCTGAATTACAACGAAAAACATTTCCTTAAATTCAGCGGATACGTTAAGGCGTATAAATTCATCGGTAAGTATCATATGTCCTGTTGAGCTTACGGGAAGCCACTCTGTAATTCCCTCTACGATACCGAGAAATATCGCCTTCAAAATTTCTATAAATTTCATAAATTGCTCCTGTTTTTACATGACTTTCGGTTACGGCTAAATACACCGTCACTAATCGCCTGCTCTTACTATATCTCCGGGACACAGCGGCTCGGATACCTTAGCATAGAATAACATATACGGATGCGGCGTTGAGGTTATGGGAAGTCTGTTCTCATCGTAAAGCTCGGTTATTTCAACAACTCTTCCGACTCTACCTGGAGTTATGACCTCAACCCTATCTCCGAGAGTCATTTTATTCCTTTGAGTCATAAGCGCTTCGCCGGTTTCTTCATTATATTCCACAACCGTTGAAAGATATGCTTTATCCTTTATATATCCGTTATCCTCTGCCGTATTCGCATTGGTTCTCGGATCTGAGAAATAGTATCCCGTTGCATAATTTCTGTGGCTTACAGAGAGAAGCTCACGGTACCAAAGCTCATTATACTCATAATTGCCCGAAAAATAGCTGTCAAGCGCCATTTTATAAGCATTCGTAACAACCGCAGTATAATAAGCGGATTTCATTCTTCCCTCAATTTTGAAGGAATTTATTCCAGCCTCGACAAGCTCGGGAATATGCTCGATAGTGCAGGTATCACGGCTCGCCATAATAAAGGTTTCTCCGTTTACCTCTTCGATCGGCATCGCAAGCTCGGGGCGTTTTTCCTCGGCTATCTCGTAGCCTCTTATTGTATAATTCCATCTGCAAGGCTGAGCGCACATTCCTCTGTTTGCGTCTCTGTCAATTATATGTCCCGAAAGCAGACATCTTCCGCTATAAGAAATGCACATTGAGCCGTGAATGAAGCATTCAAGCTCAAGATCATCGGGAATTTTTGCCCTTATAGCCTTGATTTCCTCAAGTGTCAGCTCTCTTGCGAGAACGACACGGCGAGCGCCGAGCTTATACCAGGCAAGGCAATCGTTGGAGCTGACGGAATTTGCCTGCGTTGAAACGTGTATCTCCATTTCGGGAAGCATTTCACGAACTAGCTCCATAACTCCTATATCACCGATAATCATAGCGTCAATCGGTATATTTTTAAGCTTTGAAAGGTAGTCGACAAGCGTGGGATATTCGTTTTCACGGGGCATGGTGTTAAGAGTAAGATAGACCTTTACCCCCTTACCGTGCGCATATTCAACAGCCTCTGCAAGCTCTTCCAAGGAAAAATTATCGGCTGCGGCACGCATACCGAATATTTTACCCGAAAGATAAACGGCATCTGCTCCGTAAAGAATCGCCGCCTTCATTTTTTCAAAATTTCCTGCCGGGGATAATATTTCCGGTCTTTTCATATATATTATCCTTTCAAAAAAGATATTACGTGAATAATTGTATCATATATAAAAACAAAATGCAATACTTATTCGGGGATTGCTATAATGGCGATCTCCCATGCGGGAAAGCACTCGCTTCTTCTCATATAGAGCGAATAATACGGGTGATTTTCCTTCATATAATTAACAAGGGTGAATATATCCTCGCTTCTGTGATACGCCGAGATCAGAAGCCTCGGTCTATACCCTTCAATCGTATTGAAGCTGCCCCTTAGCGCTTCACGTTCCGCTCCCTCTACGTCATATTTGATATAGTCTATTTTTTCGTTCGCCAAGGAATCTATGGAAACAAGCGGAACGGTATCGCTTTTTGACTCGAAGGAAACTGTTGACGAAATTGAAGAATTTCGGTTTGCGGAGCTATTGAAGACTCCTTCGGAGTTTTCGCTCCATACACCCGCATTGACAGTGACGATTTTTTCACCGAGCCCGTTCTCATTTACGTATTTTGAGAGCTTTTTGAAGTTGCGTTTATCCGGCTCGATTGCGTAAATTTTCTCTATTTTGCTAAAATAACCTTGCATTTCACGCGCGGTATCGCCATTATAAGCGCCCGCGTCTATTGCCGTTTTTATACTGTCACCGAGCAGACTGTAAATTTCCGATACCGTATGCGTTTTTGCAAAAAGATATTCCGCCCTTCCCGACAGCTTATAATTTATAATGGAAGAAAAAAGCTTTTTAGACTCTTCGTCGGCAAGAGCATCGTAAGCCTTTTTTATATTTTCATAATTACTGTTGTAAAACTCCTTATCAAAGTAGCTTTCGCCCGTAACGGGCATATCCGGAATAAGCATTTTGTTTTCCGAATTTATTCTCTTTATCATTTCAATAACATCACTTCTGTTTGAGGCAAACGAAAGAAGTATCAAAAAATCGGAATACTCATTTTTTACGTCGGAAAGCGTTTTTACCTTATATCCTCTGAAGCTATGCCCCCTTACAAATCCGTCGGAGGCAAAAATCTCTTTAATTTTTTTCTTGGCGCAGTCTTCTCCGAGCCTTAAAAAAAGCTTATCCGCTCCGTTACCCATTCCGTAAACGGTTACGGGAAGCTCACTTTCCAAAATTTCATCCCACATATCATGCTTTATTGGATATTCGGGAAGCAAATATTTTTTATCCGACATGCTAAATTCTCTTTTCGCTACTTGAATTTTTTCTTTGTTTATGATAGAATTGTTCTATACAAGGCAAAAGCCTCACAGTAAGAAAGGTATCAAAATTATGGATTGTTTATTTTGCGCTATCGTGAAGGGTGATATCCCCTCAAGCAAGGTTTACGAGGACGAGTATTGCTACGCCTTCCTCGATATAGCTCCTCAGGCTCCCGTGCATTGTCTCGTTGTTCCAAAAGAGCATATTGCATCGGCTGACGAAATATGCGAAAACAACTCGGCTACCGTCTCAAAGATTTTCGAGGCAATACCCGTGATCGCAAAAAAACTCGGACTTGAAAACGGATACAGAATCGTTTCAAACATTGGAAACGACGGCTGCCAATCCGTAAAGCATCTTCACTTCCATATTCTCGGCGGTAAGAAGCTTTCCGAAAACATGGCTTAACAAATCAAACAAATGCGCATAAAGTAAAAAACAACCGCTGAAAAGCGGTTGTTTTTTATTGCGACGGGTGAGAAATCAGATTCTCTCCTTAACCTTAGCCGCTTTACCAACTCTTGAACGAAGATAATAAAGCTTCGCACGGCGAACCTTCGCAAGACGGAATACCTCGATCTTCTCAACGTTAGGAGAATGGATGGGGAAAGTCTTCTCTACGCCAACACCGTAAGAAACACGTCTTACAGTGAAGGTTTCAGAAATTCCGCCGCCATGTCTTGCAATAACGGTACCCTCGAAGAGCTGAGTTCTTGTCTTTTCACCTTCGGTGATACGAATGTAAACCTTTACACCGTCACCAATGCCAAACTGAGGAATCTCAGTTTTGAGCTGCTCACTTACAAAAGCCTGAATCTTTTCCATTTTTAGGCCCTCCTTAATACTACGAGCATTCGTACGGAGCTACGCAGAGGACTGCTCTGAAATGCTGATAAACAGAGTTCTTGACTCTGACACAGTTGAAGTTATTATATCACACTTCTCAAAAAAAATCAATATGTTTTTGAAAAAAAGTTTCAACTTTTGGAAAAGATTATAATATTGTATAAAAAATGCGCTTTTTTGTTCTTAAATTTATAAAATATTTTGTTTTACATTTATATTTATGGATTGCAATTCGCTAATAATTATGGTATAATATTATGAATAAGTGTATAGTGAGGTCGGCTGATAGGGTGTTTTTGTGAAAATCTCGCTTATTTTCGCCGGACCGATAAAATACGAAAGGATTGCAAATGAACGAATTTAAATCCGAAAACGGCATTAACGAAGAAAACGTCGAGGCTCGGGTAAAAGACGATCTCAATAATGAACCGAGCGCTCTTCCCTCTTCTCCCGATAACTTCGAGACTGACGAAAATATCGAAGACGCAGGCAAGACTCCCGAAGCAACAGCTGAGGCTGAGGATATGCCCGACGAGGTTACGGCGACCGAAGTAACTGCGGAATCTGAGGATACTTCCGCCGAGTTCAAGTCACCGAAAGCAGCGACGGAGAACAAAGATATCTCCTCTACCGCCGAGACTCCCGAAATGAATACGAATACCGATACTAACGGCATTGATGAAAAAGACGGAGCTTTCGAAAATTCCGCGGAGAGCGGCGGAGAAGGCGCGAATACCGACAGTGAGGGCTATGTCAATTACGATGATTACAATAGCGGTAATTACGTTGCCGATGATGGCGGTGAAGTAGATAATTACGAAGCCGACGATAGCGGCGAAAGCGGTAATTACAACAACCGTAATAACTATGAAAACGACGTTGAGATAAAAGCTTGCGACGCCGAATTTGAATTAGATGAGGATGACGGTGAAAAGCAAAAAGAAATCAAGATAGGTAACCGTCTTATAGATTCTCTTTTCGATTTTATTGAGCTTTTCATATTCAGCTTGGCTGCTGTTTTTATCTTGACTACTTTCTTCTTCCGCCACTCCGTTGTTGAAGGAAGCTCTATGGAAAATACGCTCTTCGAGGGGGAGCATATTATTATTTCAGACTTTCTCTACAAGCCCGAAAGAGGCGATATAGTAGTATGCGAGGACTATTCGCTTGACGTTGAGGCTATGCGCAAGCCGATAGTTAAAAGAGTTATCGCTATTGCGGGCGATACTATTGAAATAGACACCGACGGCAACGTTATTTTAAACGGTGAAATGCTCAAAGAAGATTACGTTTATATCGGCAACAATATCAATTATTGGGAAAGACCGAAGGAAATGGCTCCTATCACAATTAAAGAGGGTGAGGTCTTCGTTATGGGCGATCACCGTGACGTTTCAAGCGATTCAAGAGCGGTAGGTCCTATAAAGGAGGACAGCATTCTCGGAAAGGTTCTTTTCCGTTTCTATCCGTTTGATAAATTTGGAGCGGTAGAATAAATTACTCGCTTGTGAGTAAAGACTTACTTCAAACGCATTGTAAACTTAAAAAGGCTTCCTGCAAGCCAAAGCAAAGGCTCTTTTGAGCCAATAAATTGAAAGCGACTTTTAAAAATGGCAATTAATCCTATACAGTGGTTCCCGGGCCATATGGCGAAAACAAGAAGAATGATGGCTGACTGTCTCGGACAGGTGGATATCGTTCTCGAGCTTCTTGACGCAAGAATTCCGTATAGCTCGAAAAACCCCGAAATAGAAAAGCTTACTCAGGGTAAGCCAAAGCTTACCGTTCTTACAAAATCCTCTATCGCAGATCCCGATATAAGCCGCAAGTGGATGGAATACTTTGAAAAGCGCGGTGAAAATGCCGTTCTTATAGATTCCACCGACAGCGTTGGTATCAAAAATCTCTCGGAGGCGGTCAAAAAAACGCTTAAGGACAAAATAGACAGATATAACGCTAAGGGTATGGAAGGCAGACGGCTTAAGGCTATGGTTGTTGGAATCCCAAACGTTGGAAAATCCTCTCTCATCAACAAGCTCTCCGGAGCAAAGAGAGCTAAAGTCGAGGACCGCCCCGGCGTTACCGTTAATAAGCAGTGGGTTACTACCGAAATAGGTCTTGATCTTCTTGATATGCCCGGTGTTCTCTGGCCTAAATTTGAGGATGAGGTCGTAGGACAGAATTTAGCTCTTACCGGCGCTATCCGAGACAAGATAATCGACACTGAGGAAATGGCTATGATACTCTGCGCGCGCCTTATGGTGTGCGCTCCCGATAAATTTATGCAAAGATACAAGCTCACCGAGGACGAGACCTACGGTCTTGACGGTTACGACCTTTTCGAGCTTGTCGCAAGACGCCGCGGTATGCTCATATCGGGCGGCGGAATAAATTCGTCACGCTGCGCTGAAATGCTTCTTGACGAGTTCAGAGGAGCGGTTATAGGAAGAATTTCACTTGAGAGTCCGGAGGACAGATAATGCCAAGCTTTGAATACGAAAATATGAAATACGCCGAGGGATATACGGCGGTTTGCGGCACGGATGAGGCAGGCAGAGGTCCTCTTTGCGGTCCCGTTGTCGCGGCGGCTGTAATACTTCCCCGTAACGTTGAAATAGAAGGACTTAACGACTCAAAAAAGCTCACCGAGAAAAAGCGTGAAAAGCTTTTTGATATAATCAAGGAAAAGGCGGTTGCCTACGCTATTGCCGAGGCATCACCCGCCGAAATTGATGAAATCAATATACTTAACGCTTCTATGCTTGCTATGAAAAGAGCTATCGAGGCTTTACCCGTTAAGGCGGATTTTGCTCTTATTGACGGAAACTGCTCGCGCGGATTCGATATTCCCACAGAAACCGTAGTCAAGGGAGACGCAAAGAGTGCCTCGATTGCGGCAGCCTCAATTCTCGCTAAGGTAACCCGTGACAGACAGTGCGTCGAGCTTGACAAGCTTTATCCCGAATACGGAATAGCGAAGCACAAGGGATATCCGACAAAGGACCATATGGACGCTGTGAGAAAATACGGTCCTTCGCCTATATACAGAATGACATTTTTGAAATTTCTTGACAAATAATGAATATACTTAAGGTTTTAACCGACAGACGCATTAAGGGTAATATAGCCGAGGCGGCAGTATGTAAATACCTTAAGCGAAAAAAATATAAAATACTTCACAGAAACTACGTTGCCGACGGTCACGAAATAGATATTATCGCCGAGGAAAAGGAGCACATTTGCTTCGTTGAGGTAAAATCCAAAACGGAAGGAGCCTTGAATCCCCTTGACAGACTTCCAAGGGAGTCGGTCGATAAGAATAAACAAAAATCTATAATCACCGCGGCAAAGGTTTTCGCGGCGTCAACGGGCGGAAGAAAAAAGTTCCGTTTTGACGTGGCTGAGGTCTTTCTCGGCAAAAACAAAAAAGCAAAGCAAATAAACTATATTGAAAGCGCTTTCGTTTTAGAGACGTACAGATAAAGCGCTTAAAGGAGCAGATATGAAATTTATAAGCACAAGAGGAATTTCTTTTGAAAGAGTCGATGCGGCAGAGGCAATAAAGCAGGGTCTCGCTAAGGACGGCGGACTTTTTATGCCAGAGAGCATTCCCGCTTTTTCCACGAATGAAATACTTTCTCTTAAAGATAAATCCTATGAGCAAAGAGCAGCGTATATAATAGGTAAGTTTTTGACCGACTATTCATACGATGAGCTTCTTGAGGACGCAAAAAACGCATATTCTACTGATAAATTCGGTGACTTCCCCGCTCCCGTGCATAAAATCAACGACAGGCTTTATACGCTCGAGCTTTGGCACGGTCCAACGTCCGCATTCAAGGATATGGCGCTTCAGATAATGCCGAGACTTTTCGTAAGGGCTCTTCGCAAGACAGGTGAAACAAAGGACGCTCTCATTCTCGTCGCAACCTCCGGTGACACGGGAAAGGCGGCTCTTGAGGGTTACCGCGATATAGACGGAACTAAAATACAGGTGTTCTACCCCACCGACGGCGTAAGCGCGGTACAGAAAAAGCAGATGCAGACTCAGGAGGGTAAGAACGTTTCCGTTAAGGCTATCAGAGGAAACTTTGACGATGCGCAAAACGGCGTTAAGAGAATCTTCCGTGACGGCAATATGAAGAAGGTTCTTGAAGAGAAAAACACGTTTCTTTCAAGCGCAAATTCAATCAACTGGGGCAGACTCGTTCCTCAGATAGTTTACTACGTTTCGGCTTATCTTGATATGGTCAACTCGGGCGAGATCGCTTACGGAGAAAAAATCGACGTATGTGTTCCCACGGGTAATTTTGGAAATATTTTTGCGGGATATATAGCAAAGCTTATGGGACTTCCTATTGAAAAGCTTGTTTGCGCATCGAACATGAATAACGTTCTGACAGAGTTTCTCGAGAGCGGTACGTACGACAAAACGAGAACCTTCCACCAGACAATTTCTCCCTCTATGGATATTCTTATCTCATCAAATCTTGAGAGACTTCTTTACCTTGCGGCAGGCTCCGAAAAGACAAGAGAATACATGGAAAGCTTGAATTCTGCCTCAAAATATACTGTGGATTCCGAAATTTTCAATACAATCAAAGAGAATTTCATAGGCATTTACGCAAGTGAAGACGAAACGAGAAAAACGATAAAGGATATCTACAAAAAAGAAAACTACCTTATAGATACCCATACATCCGTGGCAACCTGTGCCGCTCTCAAATATATGGACACCTATAAGGCAGAGAGGAAGATCCTCGTTGTTTCCACCGCATCCCCATACAAATTTGCAAAGGACGTGCTTACGTCGCTTGACGAAAGCATTTCTGTGACAGATACGGAAGCTCTCGGCGCTCTTTCCGACCTTACGGGAACGGAAATACCTAAGCCTCTTGCGTCCGTTTTAGCAAAACCAATTCTTCACCCCGATATAATCGAGAAGGAAGATATGGATAAGGCGGTAGCGGAATTTTAATATTCTTTCGGCTTGAAGGTAGCGCAAACCGTATTCGACGAGCATTTAGCGTCGTGAGGGCCTACCGATATCTCGCCCGCATAGCATTCACTCTTGCCGTCGTGATAAACACAATTTACCACGTCGCAGTTAATACCCTTTATATGCTTGTGGCGTTCGCAGCCGCAATTCATTTCGTACTTTTTTTCTTCCATAGCAAAGCTCCTCTTTTCTTCGGGAATCGCTTCCCGCAAATTTATCTTTACCAATGAGAGAGCTTTTATACCGCAAAATGAAAAATTAATTTTACGGAGTTTAAAATGGCATTATACACCATAGCCGATCTGCATCTTTCGACTCTTGACTCGACTAACAAGTCTATGGAGGTTTTCGGCAGCAGATGGGATTCATATATGAAGAGAATAGAAGCCAACTGGAGAAGACTCGTTACAGATGATGATACTGTCGTCGTCCCGGGTGACGTTTCGTGGGCTCTTTCTCTTGATGAGGCGACGAGCGACCTTAAATTTCTCGATTCCCTGCCCGGCAAAAAAATTCTCGGTAAGGGCAATCACGATTTCTGGTGGTGTACTATGAAAAAGCACCGCGAGCATTTTGAAAAGCACGGCATCACTACGATATCCTTTCTCTTTAACAACGCTCACGAGGTTGACGATTTTATCGTAGCGGGTACTCGAGGCTGGTTCTACGATGAAAAGGCAAGTCTTAATCTGCCGAACAAAACCGATTTTGATAAACTGACGGCAAGAGAAGAAATGAGGCTTGAGGCAAGTCTTAAGGAAGCTGAGCTGCTAAAGGCGGATACGGAAAAGGAAATTATCGTATTTATGCACTTTCCTCCCGTTTGGTCGGGTGAGGTCTGCGAGGGACTTGTTGAGATACTCAAAAGGCACGGGATAAAGAGAGTTTATTTCGGACATATACACGGCAATTATACGGTTGCGCCGAAATTTGAATTTGAAAATATTGAATTCAACATAATTTCCGCAGATTATCTCGGATTTATTCCAAAAAACGTCGCAAAATAAGTTTTTTAAAGTTTTTCGGCAAATTATTGCGTAACAAATACCCTTTTATTTGAATTTTATACAAATTTTGTATTGACAAATTGGTTAATTTGTTGTAAAATATATTGGTTTATAATAAAAAATAATATATATCTCATTGGAGGACGATTAAAAATGAGTCTTATCAAAAATGAGCTTACCGAAAAATCCGGCTTCAAAATGGAGTTTTCCGTAAGCAAGGAAACGTATGCGAAGGCAGAGCTTAACGCATACAAGAAAATGGTTAAAAACATCAACGTTCCCGGTTTCAGAAAGGGAAAGGCTCCCAAGGCTATCATCGAGAAGATGTACGGCAAGGGCGTATTCTTTGAGGAAGCTATAAACGCTTGTATTCCCGAAGCATTCGATGCTGCTGTTAAGGAAGCGGGCATCACCGTTGTAGGAAATCCTTCCTTCGACCTCGTTTCTAACGACGATGACGTTATTCTTAAGGCTGAGGGCTTCGTTAAGCCTGAGGTTACCGTTGAAGGCTACAAGGGCATCAGCGCGGCAAAGAACGTAGCTGAGGTTACCGAGGAGGACGTTAACCGCGAGGTTGACAACGCAAGAGCAAGACTTGCAAGAACCGTTGAGGTTACTGACAGAGCTGCCGCTAACGGCGATATCGCAAACATCAACTTCGAGGGCTTCGTTGACGGCGTTGCTTTCGAGGGCGGTAAGGGCGAAAATCACGATCTCAAGCTCGGCTCGGGCGCATTTATTCCCGGCTTCGAGGCTCAGATCGAGGGCAAGAGTATCGGCGAGGAGTTCGACGTTAACGTTACCTTCCCCGAAAACTACGGCGCAAAGGAGCTTGCCGGAAAGGCTGCTACCTTCAAGACCAAGCTCAACGCTCTTAAGGTAGAGGAGCTTCCCGAGGCAGACGATGATTTTGCTAAGGATGTTTCTGAATTTGACACTCTTGATGAATATAAAGCAGACGTTAAGGCAAAACTTGCTAAGAAAAACGAGGATATGGCTGACAAGGAGTTTGAGAACGCTATAGTTGACGCTCTTCTTGAAAAGCTTGTTGCGGAAATTCCCGAGGTTATGTTTGCGGCTGAGACCGAAAACTTCCTTCGCGACTATGACAACAGACTCAGAATGCAGGGACTTGACCTTGAAAAGTATACTCAGTATACCGGTATGTCACTCGACGCTCTCCGCGCTCAGTTCCGTCCCAACGCTGAGAAGCAGGTTAAGCTCCGTCTCACTCTTGAGAAGATCGCAGAGCTTGAGGCTCTTACCGTTACAGACGAGGAGATCGAGGCTGAGTACACCAGAATTTCCGAGGCTTACAACGTTCCCGTTGACCAGGTTAAGACTATGGTATCGAGCGAGGATATCAAGGCTGATATGCTTGTAGCTAACGCTATGAAGTTTGTTAAGGATAACGCAGTAGTTGCTTAATTTCTTAACTCTCTATAAGAAATAAGACAAAGGGTTAGCTCCGAATATCACAGAGCTGACCCTTTTTCGAAAACACGGCGCTTTTTGTCGAATGCCGTTAAAATAATTTTCAGGAGGCTAATTATGGCACTTGTACCTATGGTCGTTGAGCAGACCTCTCGCGGCGAACGCTCTTACGACATCTATTCAAGACTTCTTAACGACAGAATCATCTTTCTTTCCGACGAGGTGAACGACGTTACCGCTTCCCTCGTTGTTGCTCAGCTTCTCTATCTTGAAGCGCAGGATCCCGACAAGGACGTTTATCTTTACATCAACAGCCCCGGCGGCTCTATTACCTCCGGTATGGCTATCTATGACACTATGAATTATATCAAGTGCGACGTTTCCACTATTTGCGTTGGTATGGCCGCTTCTATGGGCGCATTCCTTCTCTCCTCGGGCGCTAAGGGTAAGAGATTTGCTCTTCCCAACGCAGAGGTTATGATCCATCAGCCTCTCGGCGGAATGCAGGGTCAGGCAACCGATATCAAGATACACGCTGACAGAATAATCAAAATCAAGGAAAAGCTCAACAAGCTTCTCTCCGAGCAGACGGGAAATCCTCTTGAGGTTATCGAAAGAGATACCGAAAGAGATAACTTTATGACCGCAGAGGAAGCGCAGGCTTACGGACTTGTTGACAAAGTAATCACCAAAAAGGAACTTTAATATGCCACAGACTCCAATTGACAGACTTCG
The DNA here is from genome assembly GCA_015063445.1 of Oscillospiraceae bacterium. Next base: position 41,710 of record SVUD01000004.1, on the reverse strand, counting down.
CAGATGCGCATTTTGCGAAAGAACCGAAAAAGAGGTATCTGTTCTCATTCCCGCGAAGGACGGAAAAACGTATATTTGCGAAAACTGCACAGAGCTTTTCTCGGACTTTCTTTCTGAAAACTTTTCCGATTTGGTTGAAGCTCCAAAGGGTAAGCACTCGTCGGGGCTTAAAATGGAGACTCTTCCCCGCCCTAAAGAAATAAAGTCTATGCTCGACACCTACGTTATAGGTCAGGACGATGCAAAGCTTGCTCTTTCGGTTGCGGTTTATAACCACTACAAAAGAATTCTTACCCTCGAGGAAAACGAAAGAAAGAAGAAAAAGAAGGGCGGTAAAAACGCTCCTGTTACAGAAAACAACGAAGTTGATGAATTCGAAGAGGTTGAGCTTCAGAAGTCTAACGTGCTTCTTTTAGGCCCTACGGGTGTAGGTAAAACCTATATTGCCGAGACTCTCGCTAAAACCTTTAAGGTTCCCTTCGCTATCACCGACGCTACCACTCTCACCGAGGCGGGATACGTTGGCGAGGACGTTGAAAACATTCTTTTGCGCTTAATTCAGGCGGCTGATTTCGACGTGGCAAAGGCGGAGCACGGAATTATATACATCGACGAGATAGACAAGATTGCCCGCAAGGGTGAAAACCGTTCTATCACACGTGACGTTTCGGGCGAGGGCGTACAGCAGGCTCTTCTTAAAATTCTTGAGGGCACGGTTGCCAACGTTCCTCCTCAGGGCGGAAGAAAGCATCCCAATCAGGAATTTATACAGATAAACACGAAGAACATACTCTTTATATGCGGCGGCGCGTTTGACGGTATCGAATCGATTATCGAGCAGCGTCAGGGCTCGCAGCAGATAGGCTTCGGAACAGAAAAGAAAACCAAGAAGGAAAAGATTGAAAAGGGCGTTTACAAGGACGTTGTTGCTCACGACGTCGTTAAATACGGCGTTATTCCCGAGCTTGTTGGCAGACTTCCGATTATAGTTGCGCTTGACAATCTTGACGAGGACGCACTCGTAAGAATATTGAAGGAGCCTAAGAATGCGGTTTACAAGCAGTATCAGAAGCTCTTGAAAATGGACGGTGTTGAGCTTGAGTTCGAGGACGACGCCTTCTCGGAAATCGCAAAAATGGCAATAGAGCGTGAAACCGGCGCAAGAGGACTCCGTTCTATTCTCGAATCAATCATGCTTAAGCCTATGTACGATATTCCTACGCTTGAGAACGCAAAAAAGGTTATAATAACCCGTGGATTTGTTCAAGGAAAAGAGCCGCTTAATATTATTTACGCGGATAAAAACGACGTGGCTGACGTTTAAAGCTACTCGGCTTTAAAACAACGCATATTTTTCATATTCGGTTTAAATAAACAATATTTAAAAAGCAAAACGCAAAGCGTTATAAAGGATAATTCCCTTTGGCGCTTTGCGTTTTTTATTAATATTTTATTTGACTCCCTTGCGGTATGCGAGGGGGCTTTTTTCCATATACTGCTTGAATATCTTATGGAAATAGTTTGCGTTACAGAATCCTATGTCCTCGGCTATTTCGGCGATAGATTTATCACTGTCGATAAGAAGCTGCATAGAGCGGTTTACTCTTATTCCGTTGATATAATCAACGGGAGTTTTACCTATACTGTCCTTGAACATCTTCGTGAAATAATCGGGGGAAACCATTATTATATCGGCAAGATTCTCTACGTATATCTTCTCGGCGTAATGCTCGGCTATGTAATTGATTACAGGGCGCAGACGGAGAACGTTATGATATATCATTCTCTCGGAATCGTCCTTGACTGTGCAGTAGTGACGAAGAAGAGCCGTCATGGAAAGATATATATTCGCTCTTATGGGGAGCTTATAGCAAACGTCCTTTGCGAGATACTCCTCGTAAGACTCGCTCATACAACGGGAGAGGATATCGTGAATCGGGTGGCCTTCCTTAAAAATCTTTATTTTGTTTTCCGACTGAACGTAAAACATATAAAGAATTTCGGTTTCGTAATTCACCATATTAGCCTCTATTATCGAGGTATCGAAAATCATGCCTCTTACGGAGGCGTAACCCTCGGAGGCATCGGCTCTGTATACAAGCCCGTGCGGAATATAAAGAAAATCGCCGACAGAGGCATCTATCGTTTCCGTTCCTATTTGTATCTTAACGTTTCCCGCAGTAACCTCTACTATTTCCATTTTAGTCTCGCTATAACGAGCCTGAACGAGCGTTTCGTTGCCCGATATTGAATACATTTCAAATGGGAATCTTGAATCCTGCTGTTTCATTTGCCATCCTCCATAGACAAAAGTGTAAAATAAAGAATTATTTTAACTTAGGTGTTTTAATAATTTTACCATACTTTTTTGTCTTTGTAAAGAGGTTTATAAGAATAAATCACGAAAAAGTATATTTTTTGACGAAAAATGAGGCGATTTATACAATCGCCTCATCTGTTTTTTGTATTTTGCTTGTTTTAAGTATAGCAAACCAATTCAAGAATCGCTCTCCGAAACGCAAAGACTCCGAAGTCTGCGTGAAGTGGGAGCAAAAGACGGTTTTTGCAAAAACACGTCATTCCTTAATTGAAGGTAGCGACCTCTTGCGCGGGCTTTTCTGCTCTTTCTATCGAGCTTACCGAAAGAACGGGGCCTCTCGACTGATAGAGAGGTGAATACTCTTCCGCAAGCTTTCCTTCGACGGTTACCCAATCTCTCGTCTTAAGAGTCATACCGCGCATTCCCTTCGCAACCACGCCTCGATAGGATATATCGTCCGCGCAGCAGGTCATTATATGTCTGCCTATTGCGAAGTTTTCCTTAGGCAGTGATGAATCAAGGGCAACGATACCCTTAAATCTTACGGTTTTACCGTTATACTTTTCAAATTCCTCGCTCATATCACGGTAAAAGATTGCGAAATCCTCATCGTTTATCTCGATTACGGGAGCGTTAATATCGAAAGGCAAGGGATCCTCGATATCGTCAAACTCTATCTCTCCGTTTATGTCCTCGTAGCAGATATTAGCTTTTCTGCTTACGCCTCGGACAAGCTTATGAAGCTCGAGCTTATCCGTATCCGGCTCAACTCTGTTAAAGACTACCATTTCAGCGCTCGTAAGCTTATCTACAACGAGCTGACGCATATTTGCGTTATACGAAAGTATAGTCGTCGAATCCGCTATAAATATCTCCTGGAATACAAGAAAATTCTCGGGAAGCGCATTGTAGAACTTATCGAGCGACCACATTCCGTTATACTCAACGACTATAACGTCCGCACCCGCGCGCTTTTGCCTTGCGAGTATTCTGTCAGCAACGAGATCGTCCTCTCTTTCAAACGTGCATATAGACACGTTTCCCGGAAGCTCTCCGGGCTCGATCTCCTCTTCTCCCTCCTCGCACTGTATGATGAGATATTTACGCTTAAGATCGTTGAAATTCTCATCCTGCATCGTTTCTTTTATAAATTTAGTTTTACCTGCTTCAAGGAAGCCTGTAAAAAGATATACCGGAATATCCATTTTATCTGCCTTTCGTGCTAAAATGCCTCAATCTGTCAGTTAAATACCGAAAAGTGCCTTTATTTTTTCTTTATCAATACCAGAGCCTATTACGCAAAGTCTGCCGATAATGCCCGCGCTTCCGAGTCTTACATCTGCCTCACCGGGAACGTAATCAAAATGTATCCAGCTTCCGTCGGTAGCCTCGACGATTCCCTTTGCGCGAAGAATCATACCGAGCTCTCCGTTCTCGTCAAAGCTCTCGAGGATAGAGGTTATTTCTTCGGTTGTAAACTTGCGTGTGGTTTCCGCGCCTACGCTGACAAACACCTCGTCTGCATCGTGATGATGTCCGTGACAGCCGCAGGTACACTCTTCTCCATGCTCGTGATGATGATGTCCGCATTCGCACTCTTCATCGTGGTCGTGGTGGTGGTGTCCGCACTCGCACTCTTCATCATGGTCGTGGTGATGGTGGTGTCCGCATTCGCACTCTTCGTCGTGGCCGTGGTGATGGTGGTGTCCGCATTCGCACTCTTCATCGTGGTCGTGGTGATGGTGGTGTCCGCACTCACACTCTTCATCGTGGTCGTGGTGGTGGTGTCCGCACTCGCACTCTTCATCGTGGTCGTGGTGGTGGTGTCCGTGATGATGCTCGTGAGCCTCTGCTTCAAGCTTAGCAAGGGCGTCCTCAAGGGTATCCTTACGCTCCATAGCCTCGAGAATATCCTTGCCCGAAAGCTTGTCTAAGGGCGTTGTTACGATAACGGCATCCTTGTTATGCTCTCTGAGCAACGCAACGGCATCCTCAACCTTTTTATCACTTGCTTTATCGGTATGAGAAAGGACGATTGCGGATGCGTGAGCAACCTGGTCGTTATAAAACTCACCGAAGTTTTTCATATACATCTTGCATTTGCCCGCATCGGCAACGGTGGTGAAGCAATTCAATACCGCATCGGGTGAATCAAGCTTCTGAACAGCCTTTATGATATCCGAAAGCTTACCTACGCCCGAGGGCTCGATAATAATTCTATCGGGCTTATACTCTACAAGCACCTTTTCAAGAGCCTTGGTGAAATCTCCTACAAGCGAGCAGCAGATACAGCCCGAATTCATTTCGGTTATCTCAATTCCCGCATCCTGAAGGAATCCTCCGTCAATGCCTATCTCGCCGAACTCGTTCTCTATGAGAACGACCTTTTCACCTGCGTACGCTTCCTTTATAAGCTTTTTTATAAGCGTTGTTTTTCCCGCGCCCAAAAAGCCCGAAAATATATCAATTTTAGTCATAACATTTACCTCGCATAAAATTTACTTTCTATATTATATATTATATAGAGCGAAAAGTCAATAAATCAAATATTAAATTTTAATTTGGAAAGGACAAACAGATGAAAATTCTTCTTATTAACGGTTCTGTGCATAAGGATGGCGCTTCGGCAAGAGCCCTTGCCGAAATAAACGGTGAAATTTTAAAATCCGGCGCTGAAACGCTTCACTACGAAATTGGTAAAATGCCAAGATACGCCTGCTCTGCCTGCGGCGGTTGCAAGAGTGGTAACGGTTGCGTTTATCGTGATATTGATTCCCTTATTGAACTTTCTAATGAGGCGAGCGCGATCATAATATGTACGCCGACGCATTACGCATCGGCGCCCGGAAATCTTACCTCGGTTTTATCACGGCTTCTTTTCAGCTCAAAAAAATCGGTAGCTCATAAGCCGATAGGCGTTGCGGCGGTAGGTCGCAGGGGCGGTGTTTCGGCTGCTGCGAATGAGGTTAAAAAATTCTTTGAATTCTCTTCCTCTCCCATAATATCGGGAATATATCCCGCAATTTTATACGCAAGCGATTTTAAAAGCGCAGAGGCTGACAAGGAAGGACTTGAAAATATGCGCTCACTTGCAAACAACGTTATCTACATAGCGAGATGTATTGAATTGGGTAATGAGAGCGGTGTCTTGCCGCCGGACGATAGAAGAATCTTTAAAACGGACATATCTGCCCTTACGCATTACAATATTCATAACAAGCATTGAACCTCTAATTCAAACACTTTTGAATACTAACGTTTATATTTCCGGTATCTTATGTGTGAAGCAACGTACTATACGCCGTAACGATTGCAAATGCGGACCGCTCCAAGCGATTTGATAATTTCTCCTTCCGAAAAGGGAATCTTCTCATTTCCGATAATCTGAAATTTTTCATGACCCTTTCCAAGAAGAAGTACGGTATCGGAGGGCTCTGCGCGTGATACAGCATAGCGTATCGCAGCCTCTCTGTCGGTTATAATTCGCGCCTTTGACTTATCGGTTAAGGACGAGTAAATGTCGTTGCATATTTTTTCGGGCGCCTCTCTTCCGGGATTATCTGAGGTTATTACTAAAAAATCCGAGAAGGCTTCGGCTACCCTTGCAAGCTCTGAGCGTCTTTTTATGCTCCTTTCACCAACAGAACCAAAAAGCGTTATAATTTTTCCGCATGAGCTTTTTCTGACGCTCGTTAAAACGGAACGAAAGCTCTCTGCATTATGAGCGAAATCAATTATTACGGTTTTGTCCTTTATTTTGTAAAGCTCGTATCTGCCAAGCACGGATATGCGCTTAAGCACCTCGCGAAACTCGGAGATATCTCTGCCGAAGAGTAATGAAGCCGTAACTGTGGCAAGCGCGGCGTTGTACGCATTGAACTCACCGCCGAGCGAAAGAGAAAGCTCAACTCCGTTTACAGAAAACTCATTACCGCTACCGTCAGAAAGCAAAACGTTTACCTTGAATTTTTCACTTTCTCTTCCAACCTCGATTATATGCTCCATACCGTGTGAAATAAACTCAGAGCTTTCATCATCCGAATTAATAACGCATATTTTAGAGCCATAGCTCGAGAAAAGCGTTCGCTTTGCTCTAAGATATTCGTCTATAGAGCTATGCTCAAATTCGCCTATATGGTCCTCGGAAAAATTAGTAAAAACGCATGCGGTAAAGGGTATTCCAAATACACGGTAGCTCATCAGCGCTTGACTTGAGACCTCAATCACGGCAACTCTCGCTCCGTCGCGGTACGCATCGGATAGCGCTTTATAGATAAATGGAGCATCGGGTGTTGTGTTTTCGCTTTTTCCCGAGAGAAAAATTCTCTGCTTTCCCTCGTAATATTCAACTCCGAGTGTACCGAGAGATACGCACTTAAGTCCCAAATGCGCAATACATTCGGAAAGAATTTTTGCCGTTGTGGTCTTTCCCTTAGTACCGGTTATGCCTATAATTTTAAGCTTATCCACGTTCTCACCGTACAAGATTTTTGATATTTCTGCCTCGCATTTTCTTGGGCTTTTGCATATTATCGCGTTTTCGAAATTCGAAAAGGCATTTTTCTCATCAGTTACTACCGCTACAGCGCCGCGACTTACCGCCTCTTTCGAATACCTGTTTCCGTCATAAACGTTTCCCTTGACACAAACAAACACGAAGCCATCTTTAACGCTTTGAGTATTCGGTAACTCCCCTTACCTCACACTCGCTGAAGTTCAGGCATTCTATATATTCAATTCTTTTCAGAAGCTCACCGAGAAGCATATTATATCCTCTTTTTTCATATTTTCGAGCTACGAGTTTTGCACGGTATTCCTTTAAAAGATTATGTGATAATTTTGTTTTTACATTACTCAAACTCGTGCGCTGTCGTCGGACGTATATTTTCTGTAACGCTTTTCCTCTCTTCTCATATGAAGAAAAACGTAAAGCATTCGTCTGAGATTTTTATCACCCCTGAGGTCATACGCATATACTCCGGACCCGTTCTTTTCAAGCTCGGTCGCTTTTTTAAGGAGAGCGCGCTCAGTCGAATGCCTTTGAACAGTCTTTCGTCTGACCGCTCTCCAAATACCGTTTGGATATTCAAATTCGGGCGCGATTTTTTCTCCGTTCATATCCGATAAAAGAAGCCTTGCGATATTGACACCCGCGCATCTGAGATAGTCAAAGCTTCTGCCCTGCCTTGGATTCAGTTCAAGGCAAAAGCTTTTTCCGCCGCTCGAGAGAATGTCAAAATTCGCTATTCCGGTATATTTTATACCTTCAAGCATTAATATAAGCGCGCGGGAAAGCGAGTCGAGAGGTCTCGTTACTATTGCCGAATAATTGCCCCTGGCAGTTGGTCCGAGCTCCTCAAGAAGAATATCACCGAGCACTGCTCTTACCGCTCTTCCATATCTATCCATATAAACCGTCAGGGTGGATGCCGTTGCCTTTTCTGAAAAATCGCCTATATATTCCTGCAAGATGATTTTTCCTCCGTACCCCGAGGAATATATTCTTTCTCCTATTTTTTTAGCTTCCCCGAGAGAGTTTACAAAATACACCTTTTTCATATCCGGGAACGGATTTCTCCAATATTCGCTACTATCCGAGGGTTTTAAGACGAAGGGCGGGCGCATTTTTGCGCCTTTTTTCTGAAAATCCTGAAATTTTTCGTCAAAAATCTCGGTTTTTGGGTGAGGCACTCCATATTTATCCATAAGACGAGTAAAGCTCGCTTTGTCGGACACGGCTCGCCATACCTCAAAATCGGGTATGTGAAAATAAAAATGCCCGGTAAGCGCATCTCTGGCATACTCAAGCATTTCTACGTACCAATCAGCGCAAGGAATCAATAAAAGCTTTTCTCCGGCTCTGCTTTTCGCAAAGGAAATAAGCTCCGGAACGGCTACCTCAATTTCAGCGAGTCCTCTCACCGTATGGTTATTTATATATGACGAAAAATCGGTGATAGCGAGTCTTTCTCTCGAAAAAACCTCTGACACCACGCCAAACGCCTCGGCAAACGACATAGCCATCGAATATGCGTTAAGATCGCCTCCAAGAAGCACAGGCGTTATTTTTTCGTATTTGTTTTCCATTTTTCCTTCTTTCACGTACTCAAACGCATAACAAATTCAAGATGCGGCGAAAGACGCGAAAAAGAAAATTCATTGCCAAATGCTAAAGTAAAGCTTTTTTCTCGGCAAAGGCTCATAAATTCTAAATGATATCTCCTACCTCTAAAAAGCCCTCAAAATCCCATCTTCTCAGAACCTCGTATACCGCAATTGCCACCGAGTTTGAAAGATTGAGACATCTTCGGTTTTCAAGCATGGGAATTCGTAAGGATCTATCAAGGTTTTCGAGGATTATCTCCTTCGGAATTCCAGCGGTTTCCTTGCCAAACATAAGATAGACCTCGCCCTCATACTCTACGTCGGTATACCTTTTCTTTGCGTGAGCCGAAAAATAAAATATATTTTTATCACCGTGTTTTTCTTTGAATTCGTCGTAGCTTTCGTAATAATATATCTCAAGCGTATTCCAATAATCGAGTCCCGCGCGCTTCAATGTCTTATCGGATATCTCAAAGCCTATCGGCTTGATTATATGAAGAGCTGCCCCCGTTACCGAGCAGGTACGGGCGATATTTCCCGTATTTTGCGGAATCTCGGGCGAATAAAGTACGATATTAATTTTTTGTTTCATCAAAAGTTTTCCCTCACGGTTTTGTTTTATGTATTCTATTTTATCTATTTTTCGACAAATGTCAAGTGGGATTGCGAATTTTAAGTGTTTCATTTATGCGTTTTAGTGGCGTTGTCACAGACTTTTTCTAAAATATTTTAAATTATTTACATTTATACCTTTATTTTTTGCTCTGCGTGTGGTATACTATTAGTATTCAATTAAAATGGATAATTATGGTCTTTTGCATAAGTATAAATCACATGCTGCTTTCGGCATCATGACATCTATACGTATTATGCTGTCCGACCGCCCACGGAGGATATGAAAATGGGTATATTTTCTTCTCTTTTCGCTTCTTACAGTGAAAAGCAAATCAAAAAAATTACGGGTACAGTAGATAAAATAGAGGCTCTTGCGGATAAGTATTCCGCTATGAGCGACGAGGAGCTTCGCGCTACTACCGATACGCTTAAAGCGCGTCTTGGCGCAGGAGAGACGCTTGACGATATTCTTCCCGACGCCTTTGCACTCGTCAGAGAGGCTGATTTCAGAGTTCTCGGAAAGCGCCCCTTCCGTGTTCAGCTTATGGGTGGTATTCTTCTTCACCAGGGAAGAATCGCGGAAATGAAAACGGGTGAAGGTAAAACTCTCGTCGCAACTCTGCCGGCTTACCTTAACGCCCTTTCCGGAAAGGGTGTTCACATAGTTACGGTAAACGACTATCTCGCGCAGCGTGACAGTGAGGAAATGGGAAGAGTTTACGGATTTTTGGGACTCACTACGGGACTTATAATTCACGGACAGAGCCCTACCGAAAAGCGTGAGGCCTACGCCGCCGATATAACCTACGGAACAAACAACGAGCTTGGCTTCGACTATCTTCGTGACAATATGGTGGTTTACAAGGAGCGTCTCGTTCAGCGTGGTCACAACTTTGCTATCGTTGACGAGGTTGACTCTATACTTATAGATGAGGCGAGAACCCCCCTTATTATTTCGGGCGAGGGCGCAAAGTCTACCGAGCTTTACGATATGGCTGATAGACTCGTAAAGCGAATGAGCCGTCACGTAATCAAGGAAATGGATACAAAGCAGGACCTTGAATTCTACGAGGAGGACTTCATAGTAGACGAAAAGGCTCGCACTGCCGTTCTCACTCCTCACGGCGTTGAAAAGGCCGAGAAATACTTCAATATAGAAAACCTTTCCGATCCCGAGAACAATACTATTTATCACCACGTTAACATCGCTATCCGCGCTCACGGCGTAATGAAAAACGACGTTGATTATATAGTTAAGGATAATCAGGTTATTATAGTTGACACCTTCACGGGACGTCTTATGCCGGGCAGACGCTATAACGACGGTTTGCATCAGGCTATTGAGGCTAAAGAGGGCGTTAGGATTCAAAAGGAATCCAAAACTATCGCCACTATAACCTTCCAGAACTACTTCCGTATGTATTCGAAGCTTTCGGGTATGACGGGTACAGCGCTCACCGAGGACGACGAATTCCGTGAAATTTACGCTCTCGACGTAGTTGAGGTTCCCACCAACAAGCCCATGATAAGACGTGACTACAACGATGCGGTATACACTACGAAGCGAGGAAAGCTCAACGCTATAATCGAGCAGATAAAGGCTTGTCACGAAAAGGGACAGCCTGTTCTCGTAGGTACTGTTTCCATTGACAAGTCCGAGGAGCTTTCGCTTCTTCTTAAGAAGGCGGGCATCCCCCACCGTGTGCTTAACGCAAAGCAGCACGACAAGGAGGCGGAAATAGTTGCTCAGGCAGGTACTTACGGAACCGTTACCATTTCTACGAACATGGCGGGACGCGGTACGGATATTATGCTTGGCGGCAACCCCGAATATCTTGCAAAATCGAAGATGCGCTCCGAGGGTATTGAAGAGGCTCTTATTGCTACGGCAACCGGCTCGAGCGATACGAGTGATGAAAACGTTCTTGCCGCAAGAGCGACCTTTAACAAATATTACGAGCAGTTCAAGGAAGAAATTCGCCCCATGGCTGACAAGGTTCGTGAGGCGGGCGGTCTTTTCATTATCGGTACAGAGCGCCACGATTCACGCCGTATAGATAACCAGCTCCGCGGACGAAGCGGACGTCAGGGCGATCCGGGTGAATCAAGATTCTACCTTTCGCTTGAAGATGATCTTATGCGTCTTTTCATGCCCGAAAACATTATAAATATGGCAGTCAGAGGTATTCCCGAGGATATGCCTATTCAGATGAAGATGGTTTCCGGCGCAATTGAGAGAGCGCAAAGAAAGATAGAAGCAATGCACTTCCAGAGAAGAAAGAACGTTCTTACCTACGACGACGTTATGAACCAGCAAAGAACGGTTATATACAATCAGCGTAATGAAATTCTTTGGCTTGACAATATCAGCGAAAAGATACGCAATATGATAATAACGACCGTTTCGGATAACTTCGATTTCTGCTTTGCGGGCGAGGACCCCAGCGAATTCAAGCCCGAGGAATTTTCTCAGCAGTTCAGAGGTATGCTCACAGATGGAAAAATGCTTAAGTATTCCGACGAGGAGCTTGCGATTTTTGACAAGGAAGCCGAGAAGCAGAGGTTTGTTGATAAGGCTATAAGTATATACGAATCAAAGGACGAGCTTTTCCGCGGCGTAGACGGCGCTCCCAATAACGCTATGCGTGAGGTTGAGAAGGTTATACTTCTCAGAAACGTCGACCTCGCCTGGATGGATCACCTTGAGGCTATGGAGGATCTTAAGGACTACGTTGGACTCAACTCCTACGCTCAAAGAGATCCCGTTGCCATATACAAGCTTGAAAGCGCCGATTTGTTCGATAAAATGTCCGAGGATATACGCGAGAAAACCGTTAAAGAGATCCTTTCGGTTCTCCCGAGACGCCAGGCGACCGAAAGAGTTCAGGTTGCGAAGGAGACCGGCACAGGCGGTGATGGTTCTCAGCCTAAGCGCCGTCCTATTGTTACGAAGGGGCGTGTTGTCGGCAGAAACGAATACTGCCCCTGCGGAAGCGGTAAAAAATACAAGAACTGCTGCTGGGCAAAGGATCAGGCAAAGCAGTAATTCATCTTTATACACTTTGACCTTAAATAAAGCGCTTCCTTGATGATATTTTCACCGTCAAGGAAGCGCAAAAGGAGAAAAAATGGGTTTTGGTACTCTTTTTATAGGATATTTCTTTCTTATAAATATAAGCTACTATTCATATACCGACATAATTGCCGGAATGGTTATGCTGCTCGGACTTTATAAGCTTTCCGAGGTCAATGCTAAATTCAAAAACGGGGCGTTTACGGCTATCGGTTTTTCGGTTCTCGCGCTTGCTGAAATTGTACTCTCGTTCATTTCTCTTATCGGCTCGTTTGATTGGATAGAAAAAATAATGCCGTACGCTTCATCGTTAAGATACGCAGTTATATTTATACTTTCTTACTTTATTCTTACCGGTATTGCCGAGGTTGCAAACGAGGTGGAGGCTACAGCTCTTCATAAAACCGCAAAGACTTCTCTGCCCTTATCCGCTATTTTTCTCGTTTATGCCGCATTCGAATTGCCGTTTATGTCTAATATATTCGGTTCGGCGATCGCATACATATTCTTCGCTTTGCTTTTAGCGGTAGTTGTGTTCGTAATTTCAAATCTTCTCACAATATATAAAGCGTATATGCAAATATGTATGCCCGAGGATTTAAAGAAAGCTCCTAAGCAATCAAAATTCGAGTTTGTTAATAAATTCTACGATTCCATAGAAAAAAAGTCTCAGGAATACGCAAAATATAAGCTCGACAAGAAGTTCAATAAAAATAATAAAAGGAAAAAATAAAATGGCTAACGCTACCGATGTTTATTACGTCAGCGAGGAAAATACTAAAAAAATGAAAAACGTAAAATTTGGCTGGCTGATATTTGCGTTCGTTATGATTTTTAATCCCAATATCCAGCTCATTGACGTTTTGCCCGATTTCATTGGATTTTTCATCTTAGCTAAATTTATATCAAGAGCTGCCGACGCGGCACCGTATTTCGAGGAGGCGAGAAGCAACTTCATAAAGCTTGCGTATATCTCACTCGCAAAAATCCCCGCTCTTATAATTATTACTCTCGTGCGCTCAAAAAATCTACACGACAATGATATAATCGCTCTCTTTGCGCTCGTTTTTGCAACAGTTGAGCTTCTTTATCTCATTCCCGCTATAAAAAATTTCTTTGACGCGCTGCTCTATCTCGGAGAGAGAGGAAACGTGCCGTCTCTTATTAAAAGCGATTCTCTTATATCCACAGACGCATTACGCTCGTTTACTTACGCATTTGTAGTTTTTAAGGCTATCCTTTGCACAGTTCCCGAGTTTTTAAAGCTTACTCGCAGCGTTGATATTGGAAGTCTTTCCTCCGTTTCAAGCTCACGCTACTACCCTTGGGCAATCCTGATGTCCCTTCTTATCGGCTTCGCTATTGGCGGAATATGGCTCGTTCGTGTAATACGCTTCTCGGTTAAAGTAAGACGAGAGGGCAGATTTTACAGCACTCTTGCCGAGATAGCGACCGTAAATTCTTATGAGGAATACGAAAAGAAGGTTTATGCGAGATTTGTAAATCTTACTTTCCTTTTCTTCATACTTTCGGCAATCTTCTCGGTTGATCTTACCTTTTCTGATTATAATGATATAAATCTTCTTCCGAGCTTTATATCGGGAATATTTTTCTCTCTCGGTCTTATACGGCTGATAGAATGCGTAAAAAACAAAAAGCTTATGATAACCGCTATTTCAGCATCCGTGCTTTACAACACTTCGGCTATTATAAAATGGGGTTACGAGATAGCTTATCTTGATAAATTCAGCTATGCGGATCTTTTCAGACACTACAGTAAAACCGCAAACGCGGAATATTTAAAGATACAGATAGCATCTGTGTTTGAATTCGTTTTCTATATCGCTCTTACCGTAGTTTTCTACTTAGCGATGAAGAGCTACACACAAAAGAAGCTGGGAAAATGGCATGAGGATACAAATCCCGAGGTCAAAAAGCGTTATTATAAGGAAATAAACGTTAAGACGGTCGTTCTTACGGTCATAACTCTCTTTGTTGGACTTGTGAGCTTCGTTAACGTTTTCGTTCAGGGTAATGTCAAGATACTGTTCACTAACGCCACGGACGTTACTATGCCTGCGCTCTTCGTTCCGACGCTTCCCTGGTTTGGACTTGTTATTACAGTCGCTTCTATAATTTATTCGTTCTATTCAGTATATTATTTTAACTTTATCAAGGACGAAGAAAGAGCGTGAAAATTTATATTATATAAAAACCGTGCATTATCGTGATACTGTCCTTTTTGGATAGCTCGCTAATGCACGGTTTTTTATCATTCATTATTCATTAAATTAAAAGTCCGAGGGCTATGGTCAGTAGCTCTCGGACTTTTGCAGTCGTTTTCATTCTTACCTGCGGTTAGTCAAGCCGCAGGTAATCTTTTTTTGCAGAATTTGATTTTCAGGCATTGCCTGAGCAATCGTTTTTTCGTTAAATATTATCTAACGTTTTATTTGCCGTATAACATTATTCAGCAACAGGAGGATTGATAGCTGCCTCAAGTGTGCCGAGCTTATACTGCTCTGCTACCTCAGCGTATGCCGAGAGAGCCGCGATAAGATCAAGAGCCGCAAGGGACTGATCCTTTGTTTCGGAATTCTCGTCAGCCGCGTTTGTCTCGTGGTATGCAGCGAAGGTATCAAGAGTATACTTACCGTTCGTAACGTTGATCTCGGTTTCGCCGATAGTACCAACCGCGGTAATTTCAAGGTAAGTACCGAAGTTATAAACCTTCATTCCCTCTATTGTAATAGCTCTTGCGTTATCCTTGGTTACGGTGTAGGTTCTTACGTTATTCTCACCGTATTTTACGGTAACGGTTCCCTCGAAGCCATCCTTAAGAGTAAGAACGAATGCGGGAGCGGATTCAAGGCTGAGAGTTGCGGATACGAATGCGTCTGAAAGGTTGGTGTTCTCAACCTTCTTGTTTTCGTAATCCTTAACGTAATTATACTTTGCGGTATAATCCTTGTAAGTATCAAGAAGATTTGCGATGCTCTCGTTTGCAGCGCCGTCAAAGAACTTCTCTGCCTCGTTTGCGTAGTTAAGCATATAGCACATAAGAACCTTATCGGCGTCTGTGTGCTTTTCATTCGAAAGAATGGAGTTAGCGTAGCTTACGATACTTACGGTTACCGTAGACTGAGCGGTGAATCCAAGCTCGGAGATGTTAAGAGTAAATACTATATTATCAGCAGCATTAGAGCAAAGCTGGTCTGCCGTCACCTGCATATAATCAACACCCGAAACGTTAACCTCCTTGAAGGTATAGCCTTCAACGGTAACTACGTCCTTGTATGTAGCGGGAATGTAAAGGTTTACGTTGAAGTTAGCGTAGAGTGAAAGGTTAGCCTTAAGACCTGTGATGTTAGCCTTTGCCTCTGCATTGGGAGTATAAACAACCGACTCGGTTACTACGGTCGCGATCTCCTTATCGTACGTTCCGTCGGGAGTAAGGGTTACTATAGCTCCAACGTAGGTCTCGGGTGTGGGAACGTTTACTATCTGAGCGCCGTTTGCATAAAGAGCGGTAACGTCATCGTGGTTTCCAACGCCCTTGAAGGTTACTTCGAGCGCTTCTTCAGCCTTAACGGTCTTTGAAGCAAGCACGGGAAGAAGCTGGTCAGCCTCGCCCTCGTAGCCGCCTATAGCGATAACGTAGCTATTTTCAATATAGTCCCAATCTCTGCTTGTAGCAGCAACGTCGGGATTGAGAGTGATGTAGGTAACAGTAATAGTATTCTCACCGTCGAGAGTCATAGCGTTATTCCAATTTGCCTTAACTGTTCCATTAGTAAAGTTGTTTGCGGCAAGCTGGAATACTGTGTTACCCTCGCCGATAACAACTACCTTAGCAAGCTTGGAGCCGCCTATTCTACCGTTTGTAGTACAGTTGGTAAAGGTAAGCGATTCAAGAGAATAGTTATTACCGACTATGTTTCCGCCGTCGCTCTTAGTTATTATGGTACAGTTATCGAAGAGTACCTTACCAAGAGCTCTCTTATCGGTAAGCTCAAGCTTTCCGTCTTCATCGGAATCAACGATGCTGTTTTCATGACCGTCAATAATTGCACTGTTAACGGGGTTTACAATTACACAGTTTGTGATATTCATCTCGCCGAAATAATTTCTGTTAACGAACATACCGGTGAAATCTGATGAGTTTCTGACTGCGGTTACACCGTCAACGTTTATCTTACAGGTTGAGTCGCCTGTTTCGGCGTTAATGATGTTAGAGCCCTCAAGAGTAAGGTTAGAGCCGGGGATGGTCTTACCGTTTACGGTAACGGTACCGATATTAAGAGTGGCGTTGAACTGAGTTGTCTCACCGTTTGCGTTTGCCTCGATGGTAGCGGCGGTATCATCAGCTGTTGCTCCGCCGTTAACCTGGAAGAGTATACCGCCGGTTGCAGCGCCGTTCTTTACGCCGTAGTTTGCAATCTTTCCGCCGGGATAGCTTGAATATACGTTTACGGTTTCGCCTACTCCTGTTGAAAGTATGGAGTTAACAGGACTGTTATAGGTTTCATTAGTCTGAGTCCAGTTAGTATCTACCTTTAAAACGTGACCGTTAAGGTCGAGGCTTATAACCTTCTCATCAGTTCCCGATGCCTTTGAAGCAGCGGTAAATATACGGTTAAGAGAGGTCTGAGAATTTATATCCTGCTGGAGAACGAGAGTTTCACCGTATGCAAGAAGAACGA
Organism: Oscillospiraceae bacterium; assembly: GCA_015063445.1. The sequence goes on along the minus strand of SVUD01000004.1, from coordinate 24,894 downwards.
GATCCCAGCCCGAGCCGTAAAGAGACGTTCCCTTGCTAAGTCCTCTGTTAAAGCTTCCGTCAGCATTGAGAATTACAGCCGTGCTATAAACAAGAGTTGCCTTGTATGCGGGATATACTTCAACAGCCTTATCCTTATTTGCAGCAGCAAATTCGGGATATACGGGAGTGGTAAGGGCTGCATTTACTTCGTATGCTCTGTTTTCAAGAGCCCAGCCCAAAAATTCCTCGTTATACCAATGGTTATCACGCTCAAAATTAACGAGATCTGCCATCTCGGGTCCTGTGTAGAAGTTAGCGGGAGCATGACCGAGCTTTACGGCAACTGCATTCCAGTACGCAGGATCTGCAAGCTCTGCCTCATCGGTATAGTTACCGAAGAAGAATTTGAAGTCAAGAGTTCCGTAGGAAGAATTAAAGTCATAATTTGCGGGAACACCATCGCTACCGAGAGTTATGTAAGCAGGAAGGGATTCCTTAGTGTACTTAAGAGCATAACCGTTAGTAGCGATATTTACACCGTTCTCGGTAATTGTCTGCTCGAGTTTTATATCTCTCTTAAGATTTAATGTAGCGCCGGGAAGGTCATTAAGAGTTGCAACGGGATAGCCCAATGCAGTTCTGACAGCACGACTTTCAACAATTCCCTTGTTAACAGCCTTACCGCCGTTTGCGCTAAGGAACTTTGCGCCGTTATCGGTGAGAGCGCTTCCGGTATTGTCACCGTAACCTCTTACGTAGGTATTATCTACGAAGATAGAAGTATGCTTGTCGTTCATACCGTCAATAGAAAATCTGGGACCCGTTTCGCCCGTTACGACTTTGCTCATAGTTCTCGAGCCTACGTAAACACCATCGATATAGCAATATGCGATATTGCCATTCTTAATGTCTATTACAACTGTCGCTCTGTGCCACTCTCCATCGGAAAGCTTTTTGGGAGCGTCCGCAGCAGCAGTCAAGTCGGAATAGGTTACCGTTCCGTCATTGGCAACTCTGAACATAATAGTGTTTCCATCGTTAGTCTGAATACCGAATTTGAACGCAGTTAAGCCACCGAAAACATCTGATGCAAAGTCGGTGTCAATAACAACTACGTCATACGCATTCTCTGTAATAGTTGCCTTCTTAACCAGAAGCTCGGGATTTTTTCCGCTTGAATTCTTTGAACCGTCTGAGATGAGATAGTAGTACTGATTTTGGGTAACCGTGGTTTCATTTCCGCGAGTTCCGGCAGAATTCCATACAGTTAAATTATTTACAAAATTATTGATAGTGACATACTCGTAGGTGGGTTTGTCAATCTCAACGTAATCGTAATCTACTACAACGTAAGGGTACTCAGTGTTTCCCTGAGGGTCGTATACGATCTTATACGTTGTGCTTCCGATAGGTTTAGAGCCATCTTCATACACTATCTGACCGTCATTATAGTATGTGATTGCTGTTTTTCCATCAGCTTTTGTACCTGTTCTGCTCATGAGCTTGTTGTACATTGATTCGCAGAAACGCGACCCCTTATAAAGAATGAGGTTTACATTTGATTGCGATCCAACAGTCAAGGAGCCTGCTCCCGCTGCATTAGAAAGAATCTGAACGTCTTTTTCGAACGATGGGTGAGATCCGGTTAATACAGATCCCGCTTCAAGCTTCACATTAGTAGAACGGAAAAATGCGCTACTACTTCCATTATGATTAAGCACGGAATTTCTTAATATAATGGCTGCACCATTTGCACTGTTGTTTATAATGGTTCGCTGATTCACGCTACAATATGAATTGCTTATAATTATATCGCTTCCAAGATAGCCCCAGTTGGTAGTAACCAAAGAGCTCTGGCCGTTAGCATATTCTACTGATATATAGCAATTATCAACTTTTAACAGATCATCATTTTTGGTCTGATGGTTTTCAACCCAGAATGCCGCAATTCCCTTTGAGGTGAACTTTGTATAGTTCACTTTGACGTGAGCCGTGCTCTTCAAATAAAGAAGTGCCGCATTATTGCCACCAGAAATTCCGTCCTTAGCTGCGGAAGCCGTTACGTTAAGTCCGGCAATATTAACGTTAACCGCTCCGTTAGCCGAGAAGATATACCTCGAAGACGTTGCAATTGCAGACGAAACATTCAAACCCGAGATAGTCCAAGTTCCCTTTTTCATCTCAACCATTGTAACTGATGTCGACGTATGGTTAACTACGATTCCGCTTGTACCGCCGACAATATTTGCCTCAAAATTGTCAGATTTAGCTGAATCGGTAACAAATGCGCCTGCTACGTTAACAGTACCGTTTCCTACAAAGTTGAACTTTGTTGAAGCAGTGTTATTGTTTACAATAAACGCAGCTTCTGTTGTGGTTGAATCGAGCGTATAGCCGTTAAGATCGATGGTGATCGTCTTTGTTACGGTTATAGACGCTGATACCGTTGTGTCACCCGTGAGGGTAACGGTAGTACCTTCTTTTGCGTTAGCGATTGCCGTTGCAAGATCGGATGCAGTTTGAGTTTCGCCGTTTGCATCAACGTACGTTGCTCCGGAAACGCTCTCCTCCGCGCTTGCAGCTATTACAAGACCTGCAAGAATAAGCGTCAGAGACAAAAGAAGTACTAAAATTTTCGTACTTTTCTTCATTGCTTTGTTTCTCCTTTTTTATTTATATTTTATTTTTTATGAAGATCAAAATATACTTATCAATCAAGCTCAACGTCTCCAAGAGGCGTATCGCCCTCGGGAACGTATTCATCCGACGAGTCAACGCTTTCATCCGGAGCTTCAAGGATAGACTCTCTGTAGTCATCCGCTGCCGCAACGTACGAGAGAAGAGCTTTGATAAGGGAGACTGCGCGCTCGGATTCAAACTGAGCTTCCGTGGGTTCCTTTCCTGCCTCAGCAACGTTTTCCGCGTGATACTGAAGATATGCCGCAAGATTATATCTTGCGCCGCTTATTTCAACTGATTTGCCGTTAATTTCACCAGAAACGCTGATATAAAGCGTTTTTGCGAAATCAGCCGCATTCATTCCGTCAAGCACGATAGTTCTGTCAGAGGGCTTCTCTATCTTGTACTCGTGAGTCACGAAGCCGTATCTTATCGAAACCGTACCTACAAATCCGCGACGAAGCGTAAATACGTATGCGGGAGCGGAATCAAGTCTTACCTTTGCGGTAACGAATGCTTCCTTAATAATAGAATTATCCGATGTTGCGACGAATCTTTCGTCTTTATAGCTTCCGCCGTCAAGAGAAGGAGTCAGACTTCCCTTTTCCTCATAAACGGGCGCGTAAGCTTCTATAAGAGCTTCAAGCTCGGAAGCTGCCTTGACGTTTTCGTACTTAGAAGCCTCGCTAACGTAACAAAGCATTGTGTATACAAGCTTGCCTTCCTCTAAAGTATACTTCTCAGTATTTGACATAACCGCCTCGGCATACTCTGCGACAGAGGTACTTACAACGGTGCTGCCGGTGTAACCCGAATCGGTTATCTTGATAGCGAATTCGAGCTTTTCTGCCGCCTCGGTAGGAATTATGGGAGTACCAAGCTTAATATACGGTACGCCGTCTATGGTTTGCTCCGTACATTCAAGAGTCTTGCCGCCGTAAACGATCTCGCTTATTGCCGATTTATACTCGGCGGGAATATAGAGATTAAATATGAAGTAAGTATAAAGTGTTACGCTGGTTTTGATGCCCTCGATTTTCGACTTCATCGTGTAAAGAGGCTTGAATACGATGCTTTTCTCCGCGATATCGGGAATCTTCTTATCAAACTTGCCGTTATGAGTAAGCTCTACGTAGTTAAGGTCACATGACGCGATCTCAACCGAGAGATCAACGGGCGTGCCGGGAGCGTAATAGAATACCTGCTCGGGATTCGTTCCGAGACCCTCGAACGTGTATTTGATGACCTCATCGTCGCCAAGCGTTTTAACGCTTAGCTTAGGAAGCTTAAGATTTGCTATCGCCTTGCTTCCGTTTGATGCCACGGTAAAATCATAGGTCGTGAAATTACCGTACTCGTTCGATTTATTGTACGTATAAACGGTAACGGTCTCGGTGTCGGAAAGCGTCATTGCTATATCCGCTTTGGCGTTATATGCTCCGGGAAGCGCCGTGAACGCAGAGCTATACGCCGCAGTTCCTACGCCTGACACGGTATTTGCACCGGCATTAAGATTTGCGTTTGTAACGCAGTTTTCTATAACAACCGTGTTGCCGCCTTCGTTTCTGAACACGGCGTTATCACCGTTTTTCTCCATAACGATTACGGAGTCCTTGACGGTTATGGTTGCGGAATCGTCATCGCCCTCAACCTGATTTCCGAGAAGCGCTCCGCCTGCCGCAAGAATGACGGTAGAGTTCTTAACGTTGATAGCTCCGTTCGTATCACGCGTCATAACAACGGCGTTATACTTGCTCGTGGTTCTTACGTAATTTATTCCGTCAATATTGATAGCGGCGTTTTCTCCGCCAACGATCCACGCGAGGCAATCGCCCTTGGCGCTAAGATTATTTCCGCTGTATTCCTTGTCTCCTACCTGAACCGTTCCCACGTTTATCTTAGCGTTATTCGCGTTAAGTCTGAAGAGAACACCGCCGGTAAGCGAATAATCGTTCTGACTGTGGTCGATTGTATCGTGGTTCGGGGTCGCATCGAACGTCGTTTTAATTTTGTTATATCCTATGGAAGTTATTTCCGCTCCCTCGTATGCGGAATAAACGTTGAGAGTGCAGTTTGCGGATACACCGAATACGCCCTCTATTCTGTTTCCGTAGCCGTAATTCTGCTTGTATGCGTCTATGGAAAGCTTATGACCGTTAAGGTTAAAGCCATATGGCTTCGTTACGTCCACGGCATCGACAAAACGTATATTCGAAGCAACCGAAAGATCGGCAAACATATGGAATATCTCACCCGAGCCAAGCTTGACCGTGTTCGTCCAGAAGCTTGAATACTGAGTACCTGTCTGTGTTCCCGCGCGGAGCGTGTAGATTATCTCACCGTCGGAATTTGTAGACGTGTTATACAGAAGAGCTCCGTTCTCGTCTGTAACTGCCCAGGTATAGCCGCCGGCACGCTTGGTATAGCCGAACACCGGGAAGAGCTTTATGGGATCTCCCTTATGGTTGATAGCGTCCGAAAGAGTCAAGGGTATAAGCTTTTCGGGCTCTTCAGCGCCAATAGTACGGGACCAGCCTACGTGGGAATAATCATAAATACCGTCAAGCCCTATGTAATACTTCTCTTCTACCACAAATTCAGAGCCGACGTATCCCGGAATCTCTCCGAGACATACCTTCGTTTTTACGTATTTTGACGGATCCTTCAACTCGTCAACATTATTTATATCGCCTGTGAACCATTCGTATTCAACATTTAAGTCCTCGAAGAGCGGGCTGAACATATACGAATAGTTACTGCCGTCGTCGTTTATATCTACCTTTGCCGCCAATGAATCGTCGGTAAGGCTCATTTTGTATCCGTTCGCAAATATCGTACAAGCCGTGCTTATCTTAACAGGCGTGGTTACATCGCCTAAGAGGGTTACGTAACCGCCCTTGGAATCAGCTGCCGCCAATGCCTCATCGAGAGTATCGTATCTCAATCCGCCTACGGCAAACATACCCATAGAGCCTACGGGAGAGCTGATAGCAAGTCCTTTATTTAGAAGATATGCGTCGGGGGTATGATTTTCAAGTCCTTCACCCTCGCCGAGATACGAATCAAACGTTCTTACCGAGGCGTTATCAAAGAGAAGCGATGAGCCGTCCTTTGCGGTTTTGCTTGAGTCGTAACGCAAACCGTAGACCAATCCCGCCTGCTTCTTATAAGCGTACGTTTCTCCAAGGAATTCACCGTTAAGGAAGTAGTACGCCTTTCCGAAATTGCCGGTTGTTTCTTTGTCTTCAACAGAAGGGTCTGTGTAAAATACTACAGTTATTCTATGCCATGCGCTTGTATCGAGGGGATAGGTTTTATCAGCCTTATCCTCGGGAACTGTCATTCCGTAAGGTACGGCGATACCGTTCTCTAAACGAACTCCCGCGCCGTTAGCTCCGCCTCCGCTACCGTTAGCGCGTCTTACGTTAACGTTAATAGTACCGTCGGAGAAGCCAAGCTCGGAATCCGTTGCTATATCAACCTCAAATACCGTTACGGCATGAGCGTTGTATTTAATTCCGTCTGTAACAAGGCTCAGGGTTATCTGCGCAGTGCTTGAGCCTCTTAGGTATTTGAGAGCCGAATTTCCTCCGTACTTATATCCGATAAGCGAGCCGTTAGGCTTATTCCAGGTTATGTAAGTCTTCTGGGGAAATTCCGCGCTTGTATCAAACGGGAATTTATATTTCTGATCCTGCCAGATAGTTCCCTCCGGCAAGGACGCGCCCGTTGAATTGTGAATTACGTTTCCAATGTCGGTTTTAACGTAGTCATTTAAAACGGGATTGCCTTCTTCATCAAGCTTAATGTCCCCATCAGCCTCTCTTACGTATTTATCTACAAGAACGTAAGGCGCATCGGCATTTCCCGTAGGATCATATATGATCTCATAATCGCAATTTGCCGTGAAGGGTGTGTATACCTGATAGGTTCCGTTCTTTCCTTCTACGTTCGCAACAACTCGAATCTCAGGCGCTTTTCCTTCATTTATAAGGTTATAAAGATAAACGCTCATGCGAGTTCCGAGCTCAAAATCAATATTGGAAAGATACTCGGATGAATCGGAAAGCTTAGAAAGCTTCTTTCCTACAATAAACGAGGAACCGCCTGTAAAGCTTATATTAGAGGTTCTTATCGGATCGCTGCTCTTTGCGCCCGTATACTTGAGGACGGAGCCGTCAAGATGAATTAAGCCGTTTGCGTTTCCTTTAAGGAGTATGGGACGGTATCCGGCTTCAATAAGCGAATTCTTGAAGTACATTTTAGAGAAAAATTCACTGTATATACCGATAACACCGGTTTCGTTTGCCCTATCCGTTCCGCTCGTCGCGCGGTTGATAAACTGAGAATTCTCAGCTTCAACTATGGTTGCGAGCGTTTTAGTCGCTACGGAAAAGACAGCGGTATTTGAGACGAACGAGGAATCTTTAATTTTTACAAGCGAATCTCCGCGAAGCTCAATAACAGACGAATTCTGACCGAGGTGGTTCTCGCCAATGAGGTTTACGTTCGTAAAGCTCAGCGTTCCCCTCGAGTTGTCCATCGTATAGAAAACGGTTTCGCCCGTTTTAACGTTACCGGTTCTAATCTCAACGTTTTTGAAATTCACCGCAGCTCCGTTAGTGTACGTGAACGGGGTTCCGCTTACACCGTCGAAGTAAACGTATATAGGCCCGTTAGTTCCAACTACGTTGATGACTGTAGAATTAGTCGCAGCGGTTGTGTTCTTAATAAACGTTTCCTCGGAATATATGGTTCCGGAGCCGCTTAACGTGAAATTCACACCGTCATCAAACAAGAAAGTGCCATACTGAGCATACATAGTATACCCTGCAAGATCGATCTCCAAGTCATTCGAAACATAATACTCGGAATCAAGCACGACGTCAGATTTCAGCGTGATTTTTCCTCCGACGTCGGATATAGCGTCAAACGCCTCTTGAAACGTCGCGTAATCTACGCCGTTTGCGTTAACACATGTATTGTTTTCCTTGGCTCCTATAACCATACAAGCCGCGCCAAGCACGAAAACAACCAAGAGTAAGACAAATAAGGCTTTTACGTGTTTTTTCATAATTTTACTCCTTATCATTTATTCAAAACCGTTTTACTGCTTGACTTTTCAAAAGCTCCGCAGTCAAAACATAATTTGCTATTTATATTATAAAATATTTTTTCAAAAAATTCACTATACTTAATTAACGAAAAAACTGTCCGATTTTAATCTACTTTCACCGATTGAACATCAGGTTTGTTGAACATAACTAATACTTTCCGTCATTTTGCACAAAGAAAAAATGCGCTCACGAATTTTATTTTAGAGTTAAAAACGCAAATTTGGAAGCAATGCTTTAACAAACGCAAAGCTGCCGACATCAATCCAATTTTATACTATCAAATTTCAAAGTGTAAAATCAAGTATTTTTCGCTCTCGGCATGTATTTTTCGCTCAAATTATTAAAGAATAAAAGCGCAATACGGTGACGTTCAGCAACCGCTGAGCTATCGCCTCAAGTCCGACGAATTTGCGCGGGTAAAAGCTGTCCCGTAAAAAGAATAACAGCAGTAATTATCATAGGAGCAAATAGTATTTCCTTCATCTTTTATGCGAATGGGCTTTACGGAAAAAGTATAGCACACTTTTCGCAAACGGTCAATAATACTTTAATTGATACGCCAAGCATCTCAAGCGTTACTTTAGTTGTAAAAAAAGCAAAAAAGCGGCAGCCTTTTACTGAACAAGTCTGCGAACAACGGACAATGAAAAAACAAAACTGACACCACTTTTAAAGCAATGTCAGTTTATCGATTGATTTTTAATATTTTTTTGCCATTAAAGCTGTGTTTATGCTGTCCGTACAATTTGGAGCATCGCCTTTTTTAATTACTTTGGTGAATTATTTTCAATACCCATAAGGCATCTGTTTATTCAAGCTCAAAGGTTTCGGCTTCTTTCTTGAAGCCTTCGGTGATGCTTTTTTTCTCCGCCTCGGACATAACCGAGTCTCCGTTCATAAGAGCCCTCAGCGATTTTTTAATTTTATCAAGACAATTATCGAGCGAATCGTTTTCTACGTAAAGGTCGAAAAGGTCGGTAAATTCCGAGAGCTTTTTATAATCGTCAACGTTCGCCTTTACTCGTTTAATAAGCGTCTCCTTCTGCTTCTCACTCGGAGCGCTGATCAAATCTCTTGCGATAAGTCTGGTCCTTGCTTCTTTGAGCTTCGTATACGCGTATATGGCAAAGACGGGTATGTCAAGGTTCGATTTAAGTGACTTAACTCCGTAGTAATCAAGCACTAAAATCGGATTTTTATTCATATTCCAAATTCGCTCAAATTCGGACTTGCGAGTGCCGTAGTAATTTCCGCCGTAATTGGTATACTCAAGCATATCGCCATTCGATATTGACTGCAAAAACTCGTCTTTTTGTAAATAAATGTATTCATCATCCCTACCGTCACCACGTTTTTCACGAGTTGTAGCAGAACGGCTCATTTCAAGATTTCCGAGTGATAATATTAAGTTATCGGCAATGGTAGTCTTGCCCGCTCCCGAGGGACCGGCAATAATTATTGCATATTTATTCATAAATTATGCCTTAGGAATGAGCTTTTCCTTGCCGCCCATATAAGGTCTTAATGCAACGGGAATATTAACGCTGCCGTCATCATTGAGGTTGTTCTCAAGGAACGCAATGAGCATACGGGGAGGCGCTACAACCGTATTGTTAAGGGTGTGAGCGAGATATATTTTTCCATCAGCTCCCTTGACTCTTATCTTAAGACGTCTTGCCTGAGCGTCACCAAGATTGGAGCATGAGCCTACCTCGAAGTACTTCTTCTGTCTCGGCGACCACGCCTCAACGTCAATGGACTTAACCTTGAGATCCGCAAGATCTCCCGAGCAGCACTCAAGGGTTCTTACGGGAATATCGAGAGTTCTGAAAAGATCAACGGTGTTCTGCCAAAGCTTATCGAACCACATAGGAGATTCCTCGGGCTTACAAACGACTATCATTTCCTGCTTCTCGAACTGATGAATTCTGTATACGCCTCTTTCCTCTATACCGTGAGCGCCCTTCTCTTTTCTGAAGCAGGGCGAATAAGAGGTAAGCGTATAAGGCAGCTCGGGCTCCTGAATTATCTGATCGATAAACTTACCTATCATGGAATGCTCGCTCGTACCGATAAGATAGAGGTCCTCGCCCTCAATCTTATACATCATAGCGTCCATCTCGGCAAAGGACATAACGCCTGTTACAACTCCCGCACGAATCATATAAGGAGGAATGCAATAGGTAAAGCCGCGGTCAATCATAAAGTCTCTTGCATAGGAGATAACCGCAGAATGAAGTCTCGCGATATCACCCATAAGATAATAGAATCCGTTTCCCGCAACTCTTCTCGCGCTATCAAGGTCAATTCCGAGGAATCTTTCCATAATCTCGGTGTGATAAGGAATTTCAAACTCGGGAACAACAGGCTCGCCGTAGCGCTCAACCTCTACGTTCTCGCTATCATCCTTACCTACGGGAACGGTAGGATCTATAATGTTGGGAATGGTCATCATTATCTTCTGAACCTTCTCGTTAAGCTCTGCTTCCTTCGCTTCAAGAGCGGCAAGCTCCGCAGCCTGCTCGGAAACAAGCTTCTTTGCCTCCTCCGCCTCGGCAAACTTCTTCTGTCCCATAAGCGCGCCTATGGACTTGGAAACCTTATTTCTGTTTGCGCGAAGGTCGTCCGCTCTCTTCTTGGAGGCTCTGAGCTCCTCGTCAAGAGCTATAACCTCATCTACGAGAGGAAGCTTTGAATCCTGGAACTTCTTCTTTATGTTCTCACGAACCGCGTCGGGATTTTCTCTCAAAAATTTAATGTCTATCATTTTGTTTCTCCTTAGCCTTTGGCTCTCAAGTTAAATTTTATTATACACAATATTCTACACTATAAGTATAAAAATTTCAAGTGGTTTTCGATTTTTTATGTACAGTTTTTAACTTTTTTACACACAAAACTTGCAAAATCAACCGTGCCGTGATAAAATAAAGGAAAAACGGCAAAGGAGAATGCTATGTTTACATCAGGTAAGAACGTAGAATTAACGGATCTTGGCGGCGGTGTCAAGAGAAAAATTCTCGCTTACGGCGATGATATGATGTCTGTTGAGGTGCATTTCGAGGAGGGTGCCGTCGGCGCTATGCATACTCATCCACACGTTCAGATAAGCTACGTAATTGATGGAGAATTCACCGCAACAATAGGAGACGAGACAAAAACTATCGCTAAGGGAGACACTTATTATACCCTTCCAAACGTGCCTCACGGCGTCGTTTGCACCAAAAAGGGCGTTTTGCTCGATATTTTCACTCCCAAGCGAGATGATTTTTTGAAATAAGTATTGATTTTCTTAAAAAAATGATGTATAATCATTAAAGTGTGTCGAAAAGCAAACAGTAATATGCAACCGCGCACAGAGTGATTTTGTTAATAATTTTAAAGGAGTTTAATTATATGTTAGTTTCCGCAAAAGAAATGCTCACTAAAGCAAGAGCAGGCCACTATGCCGTAGGCCAGTTTAACATCAACAATCTTGAATGGGCTAAGGCTATTTTGCTTACCGCTGAGGAGATGAAATCTCCCGTTATTCTCGGTGTTTCCGAGGGCGCAGGTAAGTATATGTGCGGTTATGAAACTATCGTTGGAATGGTTAACGGTATGATAAAGGGACTCGGTATCACCGTTCCCGTCGCTCTTCACCTTGACCACGGAAGCTACGAGGGAGCTTACAAGTGCATCGAGGCAGGCTTCTCTTCCGTAATGTTCGACGGTTCGCACTACCCTATCGACGAAAATATCGCTAAGACCAAGGAGCTCGTTGAGGTTTGTAACTCTAAGGGACTTTCTCTCGAGGCTGAGGTTGGCGCTATAGGCGGCGAAGAAGACGGCGTTATCGGCAGCGGTGAGGTTGCCGACCCCAAGGAATGCAAGATGATCGCTGATCTCGGCGTTACTATGCTCGCCGCAGGTATCGGCAATATCCACGGTAAGTATCCCGAAAACTGGGCAGGTCTCCGTTTCGACGTTCTTGAGTCCATCAGCAACGAGGTTGGTGCTGATATGCCTCTCGTTCTTCACGGCGGCACAGGTATCCCCGCAGATATGATCAAGACCGCTATTTCTCTCGGAGTTTCCAAGATCAACGTTAATACCGAATGCCAGCTCGCATTTGCAGCTGCTACCCGTAAGTACGTTGAAGAGGGCAAGGATCTCTGTGGTAAGGGCTTTGACCCCAGAAAGCTTCTCGCTCCCGGCGTTGAGGCAATCAAGGCTACGGTTAGAGAAAAGATCGAGCTCTTCGGCTCTGCTAATAAAGCATAATCAAATTCTCCGTTTTCAAAATCCGGCGAATTTATCATTTCAAATAACATTAAAGGGGCTGTCGCACGACAGCCCCTTGTTTTTATGATTTAAAAACGCAAAGCAATGAACATAAAATTTTTCTCGGATACTCTATGTACCGTGATGGTACAAAACATAGATAAATCGAGATTTTTTGCGTTTTTTGTGGTATTTTAGATTATTTTGCTCTCGTAAGCTCGCCTGCGATATCGGTTTCCATTTTCGCCTTTATTTCATCGGTTGAAAAGCCCTTGCTGAAAAGATAATAAAGCTTTGCTACGGCAGCCTCGGTAGTCATATCAAAGCCGCTGACCGCTCCTGCCGAAAGAAGCTCAGCGCTCGCGGCGTATGCGCCGAGAGATACAGCGCCTACGGGGCACTGAGAGCAAACAGTGATAACCGCTCCCGCAGAAAAGGCGGCTCTGATAATGGGAAGAAGCGCATTTCCGTCTCCCGGAATATTTCCCGCCCCAAAGGTCTCGAGAACCACTCCCTTAAGCTTTTCTGTCATTACCGCATCGAAAAGGCTGAAATTAATTCCCGGGAAAACCTTAAGAACACCTATCGGCACTTCCGAAAAAGGAACGAAGCTAAGTGGCTTTTCGGTTTTCTTCTTCAATGCCGTGGGGTAGTATTTTATGTTTATACCCGCCTCGGCAAGTCTCGGGAAGTTTGGCGAGTCGAATGCCATAAGCCCATCGGCAGACATTTTCGTCGCTCTGTTTCCTCTTAAGAGTCTACCGCCGAAATAAAGGCAGACCTCCCGCACCTTTCCCGCAGCTGCTATGAGCATAGAGGTTATGAGATTATCGCGTCCGTCACTTCTTATCTCGCAAAGAGGAATCTGAGAGCCTGTGATAATCACGGGCTTATCTAAATTCTCAAGCATAAAGGAAAGAGACGAAGCAGTATAAGCCATCGTATCCGTTCCGTGAAGAATGACGAAGCCGTCGTACTTCTCGTAAAGCTCGGCTATTATACTTCCTATTCTGTTCCACTCGTTGACAGCCATATTTGAAGAATCAAGAAGCGGAGACATCTCGTAAAGCTCAAAATCGGGCATACCGTTTACGTATAGGTCCGAGATAGCCTCGAGCCTTTCCTTAAGATATCCCGTTTTCGTTACGTATCCACGCTCGCTTTTTGTCATACCTATAGTGCCGCCGGCGTGAATAAGACATACTTTTTTATTTAACATATCCTTGTACCTTTGTTTTATTTACACTCATATATTACACCTTTTTCATTTAAAAATCAAGCAATTGATGAAAAAAGTTCAATCTTTAAAAAAGTTTTTTGCTTTTATGAATATTTTGTTGAGAAGCGGTCAATAGTTATTCTGCGCTAAAAACCGCAAAAGACATTAAAAACAAAGAGGAGCAATTTATGAAAAAGGCGATTTTACCGACAATTTGTATACTTTTATGTACATTATGCATTGTTTTTATTCCAACCGAAGCTGAAGCTGCGATATACGAGGATACAGTAAGGCTACATATACTTGCGCCATCGGACAGTATCGAGGATCAGACGCTTAAGCTAAAAATCAGAGATAAAATTCTCCTTAAGTACGGGAGCGCGTTAAGCGGCAGCGAGAGCGTTAGGGATACTGAGGCGCTTTTGAACAAAGAGCTTTCGAATATTGAGAACGACTGCAATAAATGGATCAGAGAGCTTGACTTTGACTATTCGGCAAAGGTTACTCTTTGCGACGAATGGTATAACACACGCGAATACGCAGACTTCACGCTTCCCGCAGGCGTTTATACCTCTCTCAAAATAACTATAGATTCGGGAAAGGGACAGAATTGGTGGTGCGTTATGTATCCGCCGATGTGCCTTGACGCCTCACTCGGCGAAGAGACAACCTATAGCACGGAAGAAAAAAAGCTCATAACCGGTGACAAGTACCGTGTTAAATTCAAGCTTTTAGAAGTGACCTCTGAGCTTTTTAAAAAAAGAAGGTAAGCGGTGTTTTTTTCTAAAAAACTGTTGATTTAAGGCTTAATATGTGCTAAAATAGTTCATAGAATATATGACAGTATTTCAAACGGAGAAGCTATGAGCGAAAAAATTCAAACAAAAACAATCGCGGATAACAGAAAAGCAAGACACGATTATTTCGTTATTGAGAGCTTTGAGGCGGGAGTTGAGCTTTTTGGCACCGAGGTCAAATCCTTAAGAGCCGGCGGCGTCAATCTCAAGGACTCGTATTGCGAGATAGATAAGGGCGAGCTTTTTGCCCTCGGCGTACATATAAGCCCGTACGAGCAAGGCAATATCTTTAACAAGGATCCCCTTCGCCCCAAAAAGCTCCTTATGCACAAAAGGGAGATAATGCGACTTGCCGGTCTCGTTTCACGCGAGGGCTATACCCTCGTTCCCCTCTCTCTTTATTTCAAGGGCTCTTACGTTAAAATGGCGCTCGGTCTTTGCAAGGGTAAAAAGCTCTACGATAAGCGCGACGATATCGCAAAGCGTGACGCTAACAGAGTTATTGAGCGTGAAATGAAGGATAGATATTAAAAAAAATCTCTCAATGCACGATTTCGCATCGAGAGATTTTTTATATTCTGCCAAACCATTGAAAAGGCGTTAAGACTAACGGACTATTTTTTGTCTACGTCCTCTTCCTCGAGAATTCTTCTCATAAGCTCAGAAAAGCCCGCTTCGGCTTCCCTGAAGCCTTTATCATTGTTAAAGTAGTAATCGTAGTAATAGTTCTCTACTCCGTCGTCCGCGGCATTTCCGTATACGGACTTTTTCATTCGCTCGCCGCCTCTTACAAGAAGAGTTTTTGCCGCGCCGCCCGTAGCTTCTACGTATTTTACTATTTCCTTAGGCTCTCTTATGTGAACAAAGAGTATCTCTTCGTCGCTCTTAAGAAAGCTTTCATACTGAGCCTTTGCCCAATTCGTAGGATAATCGTTATAGACAGCGCAAAGCTCCTTCAAATCAGCAAGAAATTTTCTCGAGCGGTCATCCTTTCTTCCGTCCCATCCCGCCTGTCTCGCAAGATCCTTGATAGGCGTAATTGTAGAAATATTCCTGACCTTGAAATGCTTTGCGGCAAGGTTACAAAGAGTATCCTTTCCAACGCCGCCTCTGCCATTGATTACAATAGTTACCTTTTTCATTATGTTCTCCGAAAAAAGAGCCGAAGCCAAGCCTCGAGCTCACTGATATTTTAAAATTGCCTTATGCGGCGCTCCATTTTTCTATCTCTGCGGCGCATATTTTTAATTACTATGTAATTTTACCATAGTTTTATTTTTTTGTCAACAAGTTAACGCTTTTCTCTTTACTTTTTTAAAAAATTATGTTATGATATATTCTGTATTAATATACTTTACCTTGAAAGGATGAAAATATGGAAAAGAAATATTTCGGTTCTCTTCCCACGGGCGAAGAAATCTATCTCTACACGCTTAAAAATGACGATGCGCTTGTAAATATTATGACAAGAGGCGCGACTATCGTTAATTTCGTTGCTTACGGCATCGATATAGTCGGCGGATTCGATACGCTCGATACTTATCTTAAAGAAACCTCTCACCAGGGCGCTATTATCGGCAGAGTCGCAAACAGAGTTGCGAACGGACAGTTCACAATGGACGGAAAGACCTATAATCTTCCTAAGAACGATCACGGCGTTTGCTGCCTTCACGGCGGAGACGGCTTTGACCACAAGGTATGGACGGTTACCGACTATACCGAGGATTCCGTAACACTTGAATATCACTCGGCTGACGGCGAGGAGGGCTTCCCCTCAGCGCTTGACGTTAAGGTTACTTATAAGCTCGAGGGAGCGGCGCTTCTTATAGACTACGTTGCAACGCCCGACGGAAAGACTCCCATCGCTCTTACAAACCACGCATACTTTAACCTCAACGGCTTCGGCGGAACTATAGAGGATCACGTAGCTGTTATTTACGCCGATAACTATACCGAGGTTGACGGCAACCTTATTCCCAACGGAGAAAGACCGAGCGTTATCGGTACTCCCTTTGATTTTACTACTCCTCACAAAATCGGCGAGCGCTGCGGCAAGGACTTTATCGGATACGACCACAACTTCATCCTCTCTCCTAAGGTTAAAGAGACTGTTGTTGGCAAGGAGCTTGACCTTATCGCAGAGGTAAAGGGCGAAAAGCTTCAGATGAACGTATATACAGATCAGCCCGGCGTTCAATTCTATATCGGTAACTTCCTTGGAAACGGCCCCGCATTCAGAAACAATACAAAGCAGGTGTTCCACGGCGCATTCTGCCTCGAAACACAGACAGAGCCCGATTGCATCAATCACGGCATCGGATTCTACGATAAGGGCGAGACGTACACTCATTCTACCGTTTACGCGGTGAAGAAGCTTTGATCAGCTTAAGATTTTTTGGTACGGGCGGTCTCGGCGCCGCGAGAATACGCAATAAATTATCCAAGGATTACAGAAGATTTTCAACTCTGCTTATTGATGAGAAAATAATAATCGATCCATCGGAGGATATTTTCGAATTTGTGGAAACTTTTATGCTTTCGGGAATTCTCGATAACGTAAAGGACGTTTTTATAACGCATTCTCACCTTGACAGCTTCTCGCTATCAGCACTCGAGGGACTTGCGAGATATTCGAAAATAAGAGTGTACGCCACAAAGGCAATGCAGGACGAAATTTCCTCTATACGAAATTTGGAATTCATAGAAATAAAGCCGTTTTCACTTTATAAGATCGACGGATATTCGGTTCTTGCGCTTCCCGCCAATCACGCAACCGATAATCCCGATGAAATCCCTTTAAATTTCCTTATTGAAGCGAAAGGAAAAACCGTGCTTTACGGCATTGACGGAGCTTTTCTCGACGCGGCGGCGTTCAGAGTGCTTAAAGAAATAAAGCTTGACGTTGCTATACTCGACTTTGCTCTCGGGCTTTCGGATTACTCGTCCGAGTCCGCAAATCACAACAACTTAAAATCAGTGCTTACTGTAAAAGATATTCTTACATCATCGGGTATCGCAAATGAAAGCACGAAATTCATATTATCACACATTCCCTCGGGAAAGAAAAATCCGACTCACGACGAAATTTGCGAGGCTCTCTCGGAGCTTTCGCTAACGGTTGCTTACGACGGATACTTCCTCGGGATTTAGCGAAAGGACAAAAAATGAAAATTTACGACGAACTCGTTGCCAGAGGTCTTATTGCTCAGGTAACGGATGAAAATGAAATCAAAGAGCTTGTAAATAACGGAAAGGCGACCTTCTATATCGGCTTTGATCCCACGGCGGACAGCCTTCACGTTGGTCACTTTATGGCTCTTTGCCTTATGAAAAGACTCCAGATGGCAGGTAACAAGCCGATAGTTCTTATCGGCGGCGGAACAGGTTACATCGGTGACCCCTCGGGACGCAGCGATATGCGTTCTATGATGACTCCCGAAACCATTCAGCACAACTGCGACTGCTTCAAAAAGCAGATGGAAAGGTTTATCGAATTCGGTGACGACAAGGCTATAATGGTTAACAACGCCGACTGGCTCTTAGGTCTTAACTATATCGAGCTTCTCCGTGACGTCGGAGCTTGCTTCTCGGTTAACAGAATGCTTACCGCCGAATGCTACAAGCAGAGAATGGAAAAGGGACTTTCCTTCCTTGAATTCAACTATATGATAATGCAGAGCTACGACTTCTATCACCTTTACAAGAACTACAACTGTAATATGCAGTTTGGCGGTGACGATCAATGGTCGAATATGCTTTACGGCACGGAGCTTATCAGAAGAAAGCTCGGCAAGGATGCTTACGCTATGACTATTACCCTTCTTCTTAACTCCGAGGGTAAGAAAATGGGTAAGACCGCTAACGGCGCGGTATGGCTTGATCCTAACAAGACTCCCCCCTACGACTTCTACCAGTACTGGAGAAACGTTGGAGACAAGGACGTTCTTAAGTGCATAAGAATGCTCACCTTCCTTCCTCTTGAAGAAATTGACAAGATGGATACATGGGAGGGCGCGCAGCTCAATACCGCTAAGGAAATTCTTGCTTTTGAGCTTACTAAGCTCATTCACGGTGAGGAAGAGGCTCAAAAAGCGCAAGAAGCTTCACGCGCTCTCTTTGTTTCGGGTGACAGCGCTCTCACTCCCTCCGTTGAGGTTGATGAGGCAAGTCTTACGGACGGCGCTATCGACGTTATTTCTCTTCTCTGTCTCGGCAAGATGGTTCCCTCACGCTCTGAGGGCAGACGCGCTATTGAGCAGGGCGGTGTTTCTCTTGACGGAGAAAAGGTTGCGGACGTTAAGGCGACCGTTACCAAGGAGCAGCTCACAGAGGGCGTTCTTATCAAGAGAGGTAAGAAGAGCTTCAATAAGTTCGTTTTGAAGGCTTAAATCTCTTCATTATAAATAAATATTATAGAAAAAGGCGATTTGGTTCCGAGTTTAATGCGGTAACAATCGCCTTTTTTACGTTCATAAAGCTATTAAATAAAAAGAAAACGAGTGAGGAAGAAGTCTTCCCCACTCGTTTTTTGGTTACGCCTAAACGACGCAGACCTTTTGCTTTACGGTTACGCCGAATTGACGCAGCCGTGGTTTTATTTAAGTCTTTTTAATATTGAAATTACTGACCGAGAGTTCCCTCAACGTAAAGCTTTGCAACCTCAGCATAAGCGCGAAGAGCGTTTACAAGAGGTAAGCAAGCCACAGACGCGGGATCTTCCTGATTTTCGCTATGATACTTAGCGAAGGTTTCAAGGCTGTAGGTGCCTGTTACAGCAACTGCCTCTTCACCGATAGTACCCTCTGCGGTAATCTCGAGAACCTGATTGAAGTTAGCTGCCATCATGCCCTCGATAACGATATCTCTCTTGGTTGCAGCATCGATATTATAAACTCTGGTGTTAGTGCCGTCAGCATACCTAACTGTTACGGTACCAACGAAGCCTGCCTTGGTAGTGAATACGAATGCGGGCTTGGGAGCAAGAGTTACTGTAGCCTCGGTGAATACGCCGGAGAGCTGAGTATCTGCGATAGCGTTATCGTAACCGTTGTTAGCGGTGTAGATTTCGCCATAAGCAGCGTTAGCAGCGAGCATATCAGCGAGAACGGTATCCTCAGCGCCGTTTATATATGCGGAAGCAGCGTTAGCATACTTCGCCATATAGTAAGCGAGAACCTTATCCGCGTTAGTCGTTGCTTCGGAAGCGAGAACTGCGGAAGCGTATTTTGCAACAGAGTAGTTGATTACCTTGTTAGCAGTATAAACGTTACCGCGAGCTGTGGTCTTAACCGTGAATGCGATGCTTACGGTATTAGTGGTTTCGTTACAAGCCTGAGTTACGGTTACCTTCTTATAAGCAACGCCATCAAGAGTAACGTCGGTCCACTCGTATCCATTGAGAATGATGGAATCCGCATATTCTGCGGGAATGTATACGTTAATATCGAAATCAGAGTAAAGCGAAACGTTAGCCTTAATTCCGCTTACGTTTACCTTTGCGGTATAACCGGGGATAATATCAACGTTCTCGGTTACGTACTCGGGAGCCGCGCTCCAAGTACCGTCGTGAGTGAAGGTTACAAGACCCTCTGTGCAAGAGCCTGCATTGAGACCTGTTTTATTCACGAACTTACTTCCCTTAATGAAGGTTGAGGTAGCAACGTTATCGTCGCCGGCAACGTTTTTCCATGAAACCGTTACGAAGTTAGACTCGTAATCAGTTCCCTTTGTAAGCATAGGAAGTACGTATGCGCCCTCTACACCGCTTACACCGTTGTTCGCGATCTTATAATCAACAGCCTCTACCATTCTGTCGGTCTCTGCATCGTAATAGCTGATAATTACAGTGTGAACACCGTCTTCGGTCTTAATGCCGAGATCAATGGCGTTGAATGCCATAGGAGCGGTATAGGTTCCGATTGCGGTTCCGTTAAGAGTAGCGCCGTACTTAGAGGATACATCGAAATGCTCCGCAACAACGAAGCCGTCAAACGCGGTTCTGTTGCTGTTGGAGGGATTAAGACGTCCTGTTGTAACTACGTTCTTAAGGACGATGTTCTTGCGGGAATTATTTCCGTCACCGTTGTTTCCAACGATGTTGTTGTTATTACCGTCGCTTAAGCCGGAAAGCTTGTTAATAATTATGCAGTTTTCAAGCTCAAGGTAAGAGGTCATAATGGTGTTCTCGAAGCCGGGCTGTCTGTTAGAAAGCTCGATTTCGTTTCCTTCCGCATCCTTATCGGGCTTGTGAGCCGTGCTGCCGTTCTCGCTCTTGGTCTTATAGAAGCCTGCAACGTTAAGAATGCAATCTCTAACAATACCTACGATAAGAGAATTCTTTACGTACACCTCACCGTTGTAGAGCTGAGTATCAATAACACCGCGGTTAGCTATAGCATAGGTAGGAGAGTAAATGTCAACACCGTCGGATACGATGCGACAATCATCATCACCAACTCTAGCAAGCAATGCCATCTCTGCATAGATAGTCATATTCGCGCCATCCGTGCCAAGAGCCGCGATAGTACCAACGTTGATCTTTGCGGACTTAACGTTTTCTACGAGATCGGGAGAGGTGAATGAGGTTACTGAAGGATCGTTAATAGCAAACGCATAGTTACCGACAAGAGTACCTGCTGTGTTGGTTACACAGTTAACAACGCCGCCTGCTACTGTGGAGTAAACGTTAAGAGTGGTGTAGCTACCAACGTTTACAAGTATACCTTCCTCGGAAAGAGAGAGGGTGTTACCGTTAAGGTCAATATTGATAACCTGCTCGGTGGTGTCGGTAGTATTAGCGAAGGTCGTTCCTGCCTTGGAAATGTTTACGTCAGACTGAAGAACGAAGGTATCTCCGCCCTTAAGAGCCTGGAAGTCGATGAGCGCCTGCTCATTGGAAACGTCACCCGCATAAACGGTTCCGGTTGCGTCGGTTACGTAGTAAGCCATAGGAACTACGCCGAATATGGGATAGTAGTAAATAGCCTTATTTTCGCCTGCGCCGTTGACGTAATCAAGGGTTACGTTGGTAATGGGAAGCACGGATTCCGTAGAGCCGATAGCAGTTGCCCAACCGCTCTGAGAACCCGAAACGGTCTTATCGGTAAAGTTCTTTACAGCTTCCTCGGTATATACCATTTCCTTATCGAGATAATCGCCAACCTTAACTACAACGCTTTCGAAATCTGCAGCGTCAAATACGTAGTCAGCGTTAAGCTTATTCTTATCACCCGTATAGAAGTATGCGGTGAACTGATACTTATCGCTGAACTCAATGAGGTTACCGTCTGCAACGTATCCGTAGGAATCGCCAACGATATTTACGTCGTATCCATTCGTATCAATGATACCGTTTGCGGTTACCTCGATGTCCATATCGGAGTAAAGCTCTACCTTAGCGTTAATGGTTGTAGCATACGTAAGAGCCTCGTTGATATCGCTGAAGGTACGGCCCGCAACCTCAATAGAGGAATTAACGAATCTGTTAGTGGGAGTACCGTTTATGTACTGAGCGGGATACTTTTCTCCGCCGTCATACTCGCCTTCAACCTGATAGTCAACGTATGCTCTGACGGAAACGTTATCGATAAGAAGAGGAGAATTTATCCACTGACTGCTGTTAGAGAAGTTAAGTCTCGCGCCCTGGAACCAAACGTAATCATCGCCTGTGGGAACGTAATTACTAAGGTTTATCCAACCCATATATTCGCCGTTAAGGAAAACGTATACCTGATATTTATCAACGGCGGGGTCGCTGTAGCAGACCATGGAAAGACGGTTCCATTCACCCTTAGCGTTAAGCTTGGGCATAACGTCGGGCTTATCTTGAAGAGCGGTCGTGTTAATGACTTCACCCGCGTGGTTCACTCCCATTACCGTACCGGCGGATTTAGAGCTATTAGAGGCATTTCTTGCCTGAGCCTGAATCGTGAAGTAAGGATAGCCGAGACCGTCCTTCTCGGTTGCAAACTCAAACTCGGAAACAACTACGGACTTACGGTAATCTCCGCTCATAGCGGTAGGATGATAGCCATATCCGTCAACAGTCTTATGACCGTTGCTGTCAATACCCATAATGAGATAGGTATCTGTGTTATTTGAATTGCTCAAAGACACGTTTGTTTTACCGGGGTTTGCGCTTTCGGGAACGTACCACTTAGCGTAGTTACCCTGCGCGCTCTGAACGTGCTCTATAACACCGAGCTTGTTATCCCACTGCATACCGCCCTTACCGGTTGCATCGTGCCAATAACGGTCGCTTGAAGTCCACATTTTAGTGCTTGTCTTATTATTGTAGAGTACTCTATCTCCCGTATGAGTGCTTGCGTTGTAATTATTCGTGAAGGAAATGGTATCAAATCCAAAATCCTTATAGAAATCGGGACCCATTCTCTCGTCATACTCATCAACTACGAGATAGGGCGCTTCGGGATCGGCAACGGGATCGTAAAGAAGCTTTGTGCCCTCAGCAAGCTTAACAGCGGTATCAACGTTAACACGCGTTCCGATAGGAGGAGCGCTGAAGATTCCGGATTTTGCGCTTATGAATCTGCAGTTTTCGCCGAAGTTGAGCGAGCCTGCTCCACGGTACATAGAATACGCATTATCCTTTCCGTAGTTACCCGCAAGACGAACGGTTGATTCGGAGATGTTTACCTCAGCAGCATCAGCACTACCGAAGGTGAACAATCTTGTGTTACACTCAACGGTGGAATACTCAATGCTAACGCTTCCGTTAAATCCTAATGGATCTGTATCAACGCCGGTAGCGAAGTTAGAATCCATACCGAGAATAACGTAGTTTCTGCTGGTAAGATTGTTATTCGCTAAGCACGAGATAGTAGAGTTTACAATGCTTATCGAACCGGTAAGAGGCGAGCCTCCAAGCTCGTTACCCGCATAAATACCGGAGTTCTGGGTGTAGAACGCAGAATTGTTGATATAAACGCTTCCGCTTCCGCCGATGCTTACTACGAAGTTACCGGTCGATGCGGTATAAGCAACCTTCGTAGCGTTAACCTTTACAGCATCAAAGTAAAGCTCAGCGGTTGAATCATCGCTTAATACGGTCTTGAAATAAGAATCAGCGTCTACATACGTACCGTCGCTTGCCTTGTAACCGCCCTTGATAGCGGAGGTAGTTACAACGTCGAGGTTCTTGAAATTCCAAGTACCGTGGTAGGTGGTTATAATGTTAGATGCAGAATGGGTAATTGCAATTCCATCTGTCATTTCCGTGCCGGCAACGGTTACGGTGAAGCCGACGTAATCCGCAGCAGCGCTTACGAGCTTACCTGCGAGATCAATAGAGCCTTCGCCAACGATCATAAACTGAACGTCGCTTGCTCCGATTGCAAAAGCGTCTGCCTTTGCTACAAGCTTGTAACCGTTAAGGTCTACGGTTACGCTCTTGGTTACCGTAAAGGTTTCTTCAAGAGTGCAATCTCCGAGAAGCTTTACAGTTGTGTTTTCATCTGCCGCAGAAAGAGCTTCTACAAGCGTTCCGGTAGCTTCTGTACCGCCGGTAACGTAGCTTGCGGTCTCATTCGTGGATTCGTTTGCGCTTACCGCCAAAACGAGTCCCGTACAAACGAGAGCCACAGCAAGAAGAATACTTAAGATTTTTGTGAGTTTCTTCATTGTTTTTCTCCTTTTAATAAATTTTTATTATAAGTATTACCTCACGTATATATTTTACAATATTTTGTGTATGTAAATCAATTCTCATATTTTATAAACTTTCCCCTTTCTTTTTGGTGGAATTTTACAAAAAAATCCCCATCGTAACACAAAAAATCGAAACAGCTGTTATTTTTCCACAAAAAAAGAGGGATCAACTTATTAAAAGTCAATCCCAAATTATACTTTTTCGTTCTTATCCGTTTTTAGTAGATGAGAGCCTTTACCCGATAATAAAATCCTCATTTTACCACATAGGAACAGGCTTTACGTTATAATAGTCGTAAATTCTCATATCGTTGCCCTGAGGAACGCCTGCCAAAAACATTGAAGCGAAGCAATACTGGAGTCCTTCCTCGTGAGAAACCTTATTTTCAAAGCCGTAAGCATCTGCTTCTTCCTTAGTATCAAATATTGCCATTATCTTTTCATCATCGCCTTTTAAAAGCGCTACCGCGTACTTATATTCCATAATCATATCCTCCGATTACCGTAATTTGTTTTTTTCTTCGCGAATTTCCGAGGTGAAAGCACTTCCCTCCTCTTCGCAAAATGCTTGAACGTTTGTTTGCAGCTTCAACGATTGACACGACGTCATTGACAATCGGTTAGTGCGGTTTTGTTTTCTGTAAACCCATTATACACGCTAAGGTGTACTATAAATGGGACATCTTAAGAGTTTTTTGTAATTTTTTCGAATTTTCTATTTCAGACGAGGACTTTTAAATTCAATTTCAGAATAACGAAATAAACTTCATTTTTTCAAAAAAATGTTTTCAAAAACTATTGACAAACGCTTCAATATATGATATCATATTTAAGCGTGTTAAACGAAAGGTTTACATTTGCCCCTGTAGCTCAGCTGGTAGAGCACTTGACTTTTAATCAAGGTGTCCGGAGTTCGCATACCGCGACAGCGGTATATTGCGTCACGCGGAGAACTTACTCTGTCAGAATAGAGCGGAACGGCTTTTGCAATCTTTTCCCCGCGTAGCAAATTCTCCATAGGAGAATCTTAAAAATTAATATTTGCCCCTGTAGCTCAGCTGGTAGAGCACTTGACTTTTAATCAAGGTGTCCGGAGTTCGATTCTCCGCAGGAGCACCAAAAAAGACGAACACCCCTCGGGGTAGTTCGTCTTTTTTTGATTCTCTTGTGCTGAA
>SVUD01000052.1 GCA_015063445.1 Oscillospiraceae bacterium | reverse complement strand
TGGCGGATTAGCTCAGTTGGCTAGAGCGTCCGGTTCATACCCGGCAGGTCGTTGGTTCAAATCCGACATCCGCTACCATTTGGCTCGTTGGTCAAGCGGTTAAGACACCGCCCTTTCACGGCGGTAACAGGAGTTCGATTCTCCTACGAGTCACCACAGAATGAAGCACCCATCAGGGTGCTTTTTTCATTCTGTGGTGGCTCGTAGGTATACGAACCCCATCGCGCATAAGCTCTTTGCACTCTCTTTAACTTACTTGGCATTTAGGCTTTAGTTGCCTTTTAACCATACTTCTCGCGCGAGAGTATTGCCACTCGCGGTAATCTCAGTGCAAACCGTTCCGCTTTATACTATACCCACTTTCATCTGCTCGTTTGGCAAGATTCCGCAAGCGGAATGCGCATACCGCCTTTGGCGGTATCTTGCGTCATGCGGACTACAGAGTCCCCCTATCAACCAAGCGGAACGCCCTTTACATAGTCTTCCCCGCATAGCAAATTCTCCTGCCGCAAATTCTCCTACGAGTTTGCCGCTCGGGTTTTAGCTCTCATATAATTTACTCGGTCTTACTAAATCTTTTCGTATATCTCCGAGCTGGCAATATACTGCTTCGCAGTATGCACCCAAAGTAAGATTAGGTAGGGTGCTGTCGCATTTAGGCATAAACGAATAAAAAACAAATGGAGATGTTGATAAGTCAGCATCTCCATTTTTACTTCTATCAAATTTAAAGGGGTTTAAGGTTGAAAACCTGCGGTTTTCCGCATTTTTTATTGTTTTTTATTCTTTTGCCGTTTCCTTCCTCTCGGTGTATATATATACACCTTCGGGGCGGAGAACGACAAATTCTGCTCTAAATCCGTTCGCCCCAAGGTTCAGTCTCACTAAGAATTCGCTAAATCTGTTTTTCTCACCGCATTTTTCCTGTTTTTGCATTGATTTTGTTGAATTCTTAATGAGACAGCCCCTTTTCATTCTGTGGTGGCTCGTGGTATACGAACCCCATCGCGCATAACTTCCTTCCCCCTTGTTTACAATTCAACTTATATAATCCTTTGCGATTTTTTGACACGTATCAAGCGTATATGCGACATCGCTTTTAAAGAGCATCAACGATTTCACAAATCCTTTAACTGCGGCATAAGAAGAAAATGTTTGGTTAAAAAGCCATACAAGCGCATCTTTTTCGACCGACAACCCACTGATAGAGAGTTCCTTAAACAGAAAATCCGATTTTGCTTCCCTATCGGGATCATCAATATATATTCGAACAGCCGATGCAAAAAACGAAGAAAGCTCGGCTGAAAAATAAGGTTCTCTTATCTCTTGGGCTGTTGCAATTACGATAGCCTTTTTACAAACCAAAAAGTATGAGAACAGCTCTTCTTGTATTCCCGGCTTGTCCGCAAATGCATCAAAATCATCTATAACCAAAACGTCATAAGGCATGAAAACATCTTGCCACGCTTTTGGAGTAACATTGGATATAGCTTCTATAATGCTTTCAAAGATCTCTCTTGCATTAAACACCCTCAGCGCTTCATTTCCATTCCATTTTGAAAAAGCCGATTTGTAAACCTCGCTGCGCTTTTCCGAGAATTTATGAAGAAACGTACTTTTACCGTTTCCCGTTTTTCCTTTCACCACCACAGGCGAAAAAGCCATAGGATTTATAGCAATGGTTTCTATTTCCTTATCGTATTTATACATTTTTATTCCCTCTTTTCTTAAGCGCTTCAAAAACCTTATGGTATATAAGCTGATTTGGATAGTATCTGTAGTCCGTAAAAACGTCAATACCTCTGCCCTCGAAATACTCGAGAATAGCTGCGGCACAGCCCGCGGAACGGGATTGACCGTACTCGCATTGGCAGATGATGTCAAGTCCGTCCTCTTTTGCCTTATAGATAAACTCGGCAAGCTCGTCCGCTTCCGGAAAATAGGTTTCCTCTGTCAGATCAAAATCCGCAAGAGCTTCGAGATCAAGGTCATGGAGCGCAATCTGCATCACACGGTCGCACTTGTCCAAAAAGACCGGGGGCGTGTAATCTTCAACACATCTTCTTCCGCGTCCTATCGGGTCATGAAAGCTAATAATAGCAGTTTTTTCGATTTTCCCTGACAAAAGTAATTTTTCCATATCATCTCTTGAATATATAGTCACTTTCATATTAGCACCTCTTAAGTTATATCTCTTTTTTGTGATTGCCATTCTCTTTTTTACTTTTTACGTGTTCTGCGTGCTCTCTTTCCTTTTTGGCTTCTCTGTCCCAAAAATCCACAATTCTCGGAAAATCGTCAAAAATCAAAGCAAGCTTAGGCTTTGGCTCGCTGAAAGTATACGTATGCGACAGTATTATCAAAAAGAAATATTCGCAAATATATCCCTTTCGCTCAGCCTCATCGTCTGATAGCTCCTCGCAACACACAAAATAGTGCGCCCCTCCGTTGTAAAGCGGAACCTCATACAGTATTTCTCCCGATATACTAACCGGAAAACCAAAATACTGTTCCGTCCCCGCTATCTTAAGTATTGAATTATCATTCGGATTTTCAATATCAATAAAATTATCAAACTCTCCGTAATTACGTCTAAAACGAAGATTTTTGTAAACTTTTCTTAACTTATAGTCATACCATTCTCGTTTTTCGCCGTAATATTCGTCATTTGTCATTTTATGGAGTACAAGTCCGTTTCGTGTAGGCTCTATCCTATCATACGTGCATGGTAAATATTCTTGCGCGCATTTTTCAGGATACCCACGTACAGCTTCATCATGGCTATGCGGCTGTGTTTGTTCTCGAAATTTAATATAACCCGATTTTGAATTTTTTGTGATGATAAAGCCGCCGCCCTCGTGAAAAATGCTATCGTATTCGCAGGGCAAAAGCATCTCTCCCTCTTTGCCGCTAAGTCCAAAAAGACCTTGCTTTTCGACCAAAACATAATTTCCGATCCTCTTGTAAATACTGCTCATTTTTTGACCTCCTTTAATTTTGGAGGTACATTATAACAGTAATTTGTGAACAAAGTGTGTACCAATTGCATCCGTTTTATGACCAAACGAGTTTTTTACAATGAAAAATAAAAAATTATAATTATCAAAAAAGTTGTACGACTGCAAAAAATGTGCTATAATTGAATAAAAAAGATTTAATCAGCCGAAGGCAGTAAATGAATTTTTCTGCAATCGGTATATTCGAAAGCTTTTTGAAGGAGGTTCTATATGAGTGAAAAAACATTATTTGTACCCAAAGGGACAAAAATCATAGAAAACGGTGCGTATTCGGGACGCAGCGACATAGAAGAAGCTATTATTCCCGAAGGAGTTACCGAAATTTCCGACGGAGCGTTTATCTTTTGCGATCAGCTTGTAAAGGTTTCGCTTCCGTCAACTCTCAAAAAAATCGGCAAGAGCGCTTTTCAGGAGTGCGTAAATCTTAAAGAGATTGCATTTCCCGACGGACTTGAGGAGATAGGCTTCGCAGCCTTTTGCAACTGTCTTTCTTTAAGAATAAGCAACTTATCAGAGAACGTAAAAGTAGGTGAATTGGCATTTCACAAAACGAAAGTGCAGGAGATCTGACGGTGAGCAATTTAAAGAATGCGCACGCTGTTAACGAATCCTTAAGAGCGTTACAGCAGCAATGGTATAATAACCTCCCCGAGAAATACAGGTACACCGACGTAAACAAGTCCGAGGAAGCCGATATCTTTTCCTCCCCTTTTTGCTTTGGCGTTTCAGAGGTTTTTTCAAGTCCTCACGCGCCTTTAATTATGTACGTCGGCGAAGAGCCGAGCAATTGGTGGTTTAAAGAAGAGGAGCGCCGTTTGGATTACGTTCAAGGCTGCTCTATAGCATATTTTGACCGTCAAATGAGAAAAAGCGCAGAGCCCGAAAGCATTTACGAAAATAAATACAGCGTCGCATACACCGACGGCGTAATCAAACGAAACAAGTCTCAATTCTGGAATCTGCTGAGAAAATTAAAAAAAGAGTTAAACGTTTCTGTTTGCTGGAATGACCTTGATAAATTACACCGTATCGGTAAAGCAAAAAAAACGGTAAAATTGAACGACTTTTCACACAGTGAGCAAGTCGAATTACACCTTCCGTTCAACGAAACTAAACGCTCTCTTCTTTGGCAGGAAATAGATTTACTGAAGCCCGACGTTATTATATTTATGGGCTCTGATTACCGTCAGTCGATAGAAGCTGCCTTGAGCTTAAGCGATAACAAGCTTGAGGGGAAAGCGCCGAGATTGCAGATAAATCAAACAGTTACCGACATATCAAACGAATGCTCCGAATCTTTGACTTATAGAGCAAAGGTTTTATGGATGTGCCACCCCACGTCTTTAACAAGAAACAAAGAAGGCTCGTTCTACCGCCATACGTTTGATAGAATAAAATATATGATAAATTATCGTTAAGAGTTTACCTGACTATTTATCAAAAGAAGAGCACCACCCCCAAAAAACAAGGAGACCGCTATGACAATACGAAAAGCCTTATTTCTCATTTTAGCTATTTTTTCATTATGCTTTATATCAACGGGAATCTGTTATGCAAACGATAGAGAGACAGACAGTACCAACGTTGGATCGGTAAGCGATCAAACGGGCGTTGCCGCTTTAAGCGAAGCTGACGGAGTCTCTACCGAGAGTGATTTTACATACGTTGTAAACAATCTCGATTGCTCTGTAACCGGATATAAGGGAAGCTTGACCGAGGTAGTCATTCCCGAAGCAATAGACGGTTACACCGTAAAAACGATCTCATCGGGCGCATTTCAAAATAACAAAAATCTTGTTTCCGTGAAGCTGCCAAGCACAGTGACTACCATAGGCAGTAACGCATTCAGAGATTGCACGTCTCTTATAAGCGTTGATTTGCCGAGCGGTTTAACAACGGTTGACAGCTATGCCTTCTCGGGCTGCTCCTCGCTTTCCTCGGTAACGCTTCCGGATAGCATAACCTATTTATATAGCTCTGTATTCAGCGGCTGCGCGAGCTTAACGTCTATCAATATTCCTCTTTCGCTCGTTAACTGTAGTTTGAATTATGCGGGATACGGTCCGTTTGGCGGCTCTTCAATAACGAGCTTCGCTATTCCCGACGGAATGAAAAAGATTCCAAACCACCTCTTCGAAGGCCACTCACTCCTTACCGAGATAGCAATTCCCGACAGCGTTGAGATAATAGGTGAGGCGGCATTCCTTGGCTGCGCCTCACTCGCTAAGGTTTCTCTTCCCGCTTCCTTAAGCTCGGTGGAATACCGCGCCTTTTACGGCTGCACGGCGCTTAAAAGTATTCAATTCCCCGAAAATACCGAAACAATAAATTCGGAAGCTTTTTACAACTGCAAGTCACTTGATACGGTTATTTTCTCGGACAGTATCAAAACTATCGGTGAGAAAGCATTTTATCAATGCTCTGCTATAACAACGATTGACCTTCCTTTAAATTTAACCGTTATAAAGGATTCTGCCTTTGATGGATGCAAATCGCTTGCGTTGGTAAAGCTTTACGGCAATCTCACCGATATAGGATACAACGTGTTTGACGGCTGCGTGGCTTTAAAAACTATCGAATTACCCGAAAGCTTGAAATATATCGGCAAAAACGCCTTCAACGGCTGCACCTCGCTTTCCTCAATAGTTCTTCCCAATAGCATAACCACGTTGCAAAGCTCTATATTCAGCGGTTGCACGGGCTTAACGTCTATCAATATTCCTCTTTCGCTCGTTAACTGCGGCATAAATCTTTCGGGATACGGTCCCTTCGGTAACTCTTCAATAACGAGCTTCGCTATCCCCGACGGAATGAAAAAGATTCCAAACCACCTCTTCGAAGGCCACACACTCCTTACCGAGATAGCAATTCCCGACAGCGTTGAAACAATAGGTGAGGCGGCATTCCTTGGCTGCGCCTCACTCGCTAAGGTTTCTCTTCCCGCTTCCTTAACCTCGGTGGAATACCGCGCCTTTTACGGTTGCACGGCGCTTAAAAGCATTGAATTCCCCGAAAATACCGAAACAATAAATTCGGAAGCCTTTTACAACTGCAAGTCACTTGATGCGGTTGTTTTCTCGGACAGTATCAAAACCATCTGTGAGCAAGCCTTTTATCAATGCTCTGCTATAACAACGATTGACCTTCCTTTAAATTTAACCGTCATAAAGGATTCTGCCTTTAACGGCTGCAAATCGCTTGCGTTGGTAAAGCTTTACGGCAATCTCACCGATATAGGATACAACGTGTTTGACGGCTGCGCGGCTTTAAAAACTATCGAATTACCCGAAAGCTTGAAATATATCGGCAAAAACGCCTTCAACGGCTGCACCTCGCTTTCCTCAATAGTTCTTCCCAATAGCATAACCACGTTGCAAAGCTCTATATTCAGCGGTTGCACGGGCTTAACGTCTATCAATATTCCTCTTTCGCTCGTTAACTGCGGCATAAATCTTTCGGGATACGGTCCCTTCGGTAACTCTTCAATAACGAGCTTCGATATCCCCGACGGAATGAAAAAGATTCCAAACCACCTCTTTGAAGGCCACACACTCCTTACCGAGATAGCAATTCCCGATAGCGTTGAGATAATAGGTGAGGCGGCATTCTACGGCTGCGCATCGCTCACTAAGGTTTCGCTTCCCGAAGGCCTTACAACGATATCCTACCACTCCTTTGGCGCGTGCGACGCATTGGAAAGCATAGTTATCCCAAAGAGTGTAACCTCATTTGATACTCGCTCCTTCTATGGCTCGGACAACGTAACTATTCTCTGCTATTCCAACTCGGCGGCGCACCTTGCTCTTGAAAAGACCGAGCATAAATTTATCCTTATCGACGACCACGAGCATTCCTATAACGTCGTAGAGGAAAGACCTGCCTCGTGTCAGAGCGGCAGCTATAAGGAAAGCGTTTGTACTGTCTGTAAATACGTTCTTATAGAAAGAGGCGAGCCGCTCAGCCACAATTTTGAAAGCGAAACGGTTGATCCCACCTGTCATAGCGGCGGATACACCCTGCATACCTGTACCTCTTGCGGATATTCCTATAGCGATAACCATACCTCTCCCGTACCCGAGTCGCATATTTACAGCGCTTGGACGGTAATCCGTGAGGCTACCGTATTTGAAAACGGACTCGAAGAAAGAGCCTGTACCCTTTGCGGTGCGACAGAAAGCAGGGTTATCGACAAAATCGCCATAGACGTGGAAACGAATAAGAACTACGGTGTAGCTCATTTCACCGTCGTACACGCTCAAACGCTTCTTCCCATTGAAAACGCTCAGATATTCACCGAGACAAGCGAGGGCTCATATACGTTTGTCACCGACGTTAACGGAAAGGCGAATATTACGCTCCCCGTCGGCCGTGCTACCCTATCGTTTATCGCAAAGGACTGTCTTGTAAGAAATCTCGAAATTGAAATAAAGCCCGGTATAAACGAATTTGCGCCCGTAGGCTTAAGCGAGCTCAAGGGCTATGACGTTGAGATAAAATCAAGAATTATGACTCTTGAGGAAATAGAGGCGGTTGGAATAGACGTTTCAGATCCCGCAAACCAACACGTAGTTGAATACGAGCTTAAAATAAAATTCAAGTCTGAAATAGACTACGCAAGCATTTTGGCTTACTTCAATTCCGAGGGAATCTGCGTAGGAACGATACGCGCGCCAAAGGTAGACGCAGGCACTCCCGACGGTCCTGCCGCTCCCGGAAAGCCGATTTACACTCTGCACTATCACGTTATAACGGGCGGAATATCTCACTCATACTGTGAAATAGTCGAGGTTTCCGAGGGGGCAAGCGTGAAGCTTGATTACGTGCCCGAGCGCAATAGCGACGACTACGTATTCGACGGCTGGTACACCGATTTTGCCCTTACGAACAAGGCTTCCTCGGTTCAGATACGCAATCTTGAAACCACGGTTTACGGAAGGTGGATATACGTCGGCGAGGGCGAAGAGCCGAAATTCGGCTTCGGCGATTTTGGAATAAGTCTGCCCTTAGGCGATGAAACGCTTACGGTTTACCCTGTGAGCGAGAACTTTTATCTCATCGTAAGAGGCGAGGTCAAGTGGCTTAAGGAGATGTTTGACGTTGAGATGCTTATAGTCAACAACTCCATGACGGACACGCTTGAAAATCTCTATGCGACCTTAAAGCTTCCCGACGGTCTTTCTCTGCCAAAGCTCTTTGGCGAGGAGCAGTCAACGACAAAATACGTCGGCGCTATCGGACACGGTGAAAGCGAATCTCTTCACTGGTACGTAAGAGGTGATACCGCAGGTAAATACAGCCTTTCCGCAACTCTCACGGGTAGAGTTATGCCCTTTAACGAAGAGATAAACGACAGCTTCGTTTCAGCGGAAAATCTGCACGTTTACGCAGGAAATGCCATGCACCTTAATTTCTCGTTCCCGAGCGTTACCTACGAGGACGACGACTATCCTATGGTGATAACGCTTACCAACGTATCGGATATCACTCTTTACAACGTACATAATCTCTTCGTCATCAAGGAAGGAATGACCGTCTACTACTCTGACGGAACGTCTAAGGTGAAGTGGAAAATAACCAACTACAGACGCAATGAATTCAAGGAATTCCGCCCGGGAGATCAGCTGATAATAGAATTATCTATGAAGATATTCTTCAATTCCGAGGTAATAGAAGCCGAGGCGCAAAAGTATATCAACGACATAAACGAGCTTGAAAAGCTTTGGAATATGTACAAGGCAGCTAACGAGCTTAACGACAGAATCGATACTTTCTTCGGTACGGTTACCGACTGTATGTCGGGAGTAGAAAAATTCGTAGACACGTTTGACGAATCCGATTCAAAAATAAAGCTTACCAAGGAGCTTCTCGATAACCTTAAAAAACTCAGAGCTGCCATTACGGGCAACGAGGACGAGGTGAACGGCGCTATGGATAACTCGGTTACCTCAATAGTTCTCTCGGTTATCAACGCCTTATCCGAAAATCCCGAGAAGTGGCTTAAGGAAAGCAAGGATTCGGATATAAAAAGCCTCATAGACGGAATCAGCGCGCTGACGGGAGCGTTAAATGAAAATGAAACGCAGGCGTCGGACTTCAACGTATTCGAGTCCTTAAGAAAAGCGATATCCGCGGTTCCAGTAAGATTTGCGATAGAGAGCGTAGTTATGCTTCCAAAGGCATCGAATACGACCGTTATTCCCTGGTCATACACCGCAACCGACACCGACGTAAGATATTTCGGCGTATCCAACGTAAGCAGCTATATCCTCTCGCTTGCCAAGGCAATAGCGGGAACGTATTTCGAGGGTGTTTCATCAATAGACGTCAATAAATCGCAAATTTTCAACGACGCTATGGACAAAGCGGAGAAAGAAATCAAGGCGACGGAAAACGAGTTAGAGTCGTTCAAGGTAAGCGACACCACGGGTAAGAAGAGCTTCAAGGCATGGGTTGAAAAGAGCGGCGAAGGATATTCCCGTCTTTCGAGCGCCCCGAACGGTTACGTTCTCTTCTCGGACAATGAAAGCGCCGTTTACAAGGACGGAGTTCTCTCCTTCTTTGGAGCGGGCTGGATATATCTCATTCCCACCGACGCCGACGACTGCACCTTGTATATAGAAAGTGACGACGGAACGCTTATTACATATCATATTGACGTCGTTGAGGCTCACGCTTGCGTCTCGGGCGGCAAAAAGACCGTAATTTCACCTTGCGAAGCCCACGACGGCTTTGCGATAGAATGCTGTAATATATGCGGCGAGATTATGGATATAATCACCCTATATAACGAAAACGTTTGCGAAGAGCATTCGTTTGGCAATTGGGAAATCACGTTAGCCGCAACCTGTACCGAGGGCGGTATACGCTCCCGCGTATGCGATATATGCGGCTATAAGGAATCCGAAATTATTCCCTCAACCGCGCACGCAGAAACAAAAGCAACCGTAATAGAGCCAACCTGCACGGAAGAGGGATATACGGTATATAGCTGTCAATGCGGCGAGCATTCCCGCACGGATGATTACACTCCCAAAAATGCTCACGTATACGGCGATGACGGAAAATGCGATATCTGCGGCGAGGGTAAGCCCGTCACCGAATGCGATTGCAAGTGCCACAGAAGAGGCATTGCGGGCTTCTTCTTCAGATTATTTGAATTCTTCCGCAGAATTTTCGGCAACCGCCACGTCTGTGATTGCGAAAATTCCCTCTTTGCCGCACTTACCAAAGAGAATTTGGTTTGCCTGATAAGCAAGCCGAGAATCTGAATTAAATCAAAAGCTTAGCAAAGCTGTTAAACAGTATAACGAAAGGGGCTGTCTCATTAAGAATTCAACAAAATCAATGCAAAAACAGGAAAAATGCGGTGAGAAAAACAGATTTAGCGAATTCTTAGTGAGACTGAACCTTGGGGCGAACGGATTTAGAGCAGAATT
>SVUD01000051.1 GCA_015063445.1 Oscillospiraceae bacterium | reverse complement strand
TACGAAAACCTTTGATATAAGCTGAACCGCCCACGTATCATAAGTCGGAATCTTTTCGTCCGGGCAGGGACATATCCAACCGCTCGGTCTTTGATATGAAAGTATCGCGTCAATATATTTTTTTGCTCTTGCTATCATATCCTCGTTTTCAAGAAGATACGCAAGGGGAATAAAGCCGTCAAGCCAATACGGAACTCTTTCCCAGCCCTCAGCGTCCTTGCCTATCCAGGCGCTGTCTCTGACGTCTCGCCAGACCTTATCCAAATTTCCGCTGAGTCCCTCAGCCTGTATTTCAAGCTGACGCTTTAACCAGCCGGAAGGCTTTATCTCTTTTGACGTGTAAAAGCTGTATTTATCCATGACAGTAACCTCTTGGCTTTTTGTTTTTATTATAGCATATAAACAGAATAAGTCAAGGTTAATTCAGGATAATTCTTGACTGCTTGCCGGATTTGTAGTAAAATAAAATCAAAACAAGAAACGAGGGGATTGAATTATGAAAAAAGTGGCTTTTCTTTACGGTAAGGGCTCGCTTGATTATGAGTTTAGCGATAACGAGCTTTGCGCAGTCCTTGAGTCTTCGATAGAGAAATACAAGCCCGAGGCGAGTGGCGAGGAGCTTGTCCAAAGGGCGCTCGAAAATCCGATAGGGAGCGCTCCTCTTCAAGAGCTTGCGCGTGGTAAGAAAAACGTGGTTATTATAGCGAGCGACCACACGCGCCCCGTGCCGAGTAAGGTAATAATGCCCGCTATGCTTCGTGAAATACGAGAGGGAAATCCAAATGCCAAAATAACGATTCTGATTGCTACGGGTTGTCATAGAGAAACGACGAAAGCGGAGCTTGTAGGAAAATTCGGCGAGGAAATCGTCAAAAATGAAAATATTTATATACATAATTGCGACGAAAGAGAAAAGCTTGTTGATATAGGAACGCTTCCATCGGGCGGAAAGTGCGAGATAAACAGCATAGCTTACGAAGCTGATCTTTTGGTTGCCGAGGGCTTTATAGAGCCTCATTTCTTTGCCGGCTTTTCGGGCGGAAGGAAGAGCGTTTTACCCGGAATAGCAGGCAGAACCACCGTTCTTGCCAATCATTGCTCCGAGTTCATAGCGCACGAAAGCTCGAGAACGGGAGTCTTAAAAAACAACCCCATTCACAAGGATATGATATGGGCGGCAAGGGAAGCAAAGCTCAACTTTATAGTTAACGTTGTTCTCAATTCAAAAAAAGAGCCGATTTATGCCGTTGCGGGTGATATGGAAGAGGCGCATAAGGCAGGAACTGACTTTATCTCGTCGCTTTGCGCGGTTAAAGCAACCCCCGCCGATATAGTTATTTCCACAAACGGCGGATATCCTCTTGACCAGAACGTATATCAGGCGGTAAAGGGAATGACCGCCGCTGAGGCTGCCGTTAAAGATGGCGGAGCTATTATTATGCTCGCCTCATCTGACGACGGAACGGGAGGAGAGCATTTCTATCATCAGCTTGCTGACGAGAGGGACATAAACAAGACTATGGAATCCTTCTTGAAGAGAAACAGAAACGAAACCCTGCCAGATCAATGGCAATCTCAGATTCTTATAAGAATATTGAAAAAAGCAACGGTTATATACGTTTCTTCTATGAGCGATGAAACGGTGGAACAAATGCATATGATTCCCGCTCATTCGATAGAAGAGGCGCTCTTGAAGGCAAAGGCTGTTTTGGGAAAAGAAGAGCCCACGATAACCGCCATTCCCGACGGTATATCCGTAGTTGTGCTTAAGTAGTATATTTAAAATAGCGAGCGGCCGTTCATTATCCGAAAGGTATTGAGCGGCTGCTTTTTCGTTATTTAGGATAAAAAAACACGAATTATTGTTTCGTTTTTTTGGTCTTGACTCTCTATTAATATGTATGATAAAATATAGCTTGGAAGTATATAACAAAAATCCTTAAGCTACTTAGGAGAATAAAATGAAAATTCTGGTTTGTATAAAGCAGGTGCCCGGCTCGAGCAACGTTGAGGTTGACCCCGTTACCGGCGTGCTTAAGCGCAGCGGAATTCAGAGCAAAATGAATCCGTACGACCTCTACGCTATAGAAACCGCGTTAACGCTTACCGAAAAATACGGCGGAGACGTTGAGTGCATAACAATGGGACCGCCTCAGGCAAAATCGGTTGTTATAGAGGCTGTTTGTATGGGAGCGAAATCGGGAACCGTTCTTTCGGATAGAAAGTTTGCGGGAGCTGACGTTCTCGCAACCGCCTATACTCTTTCGCAGGGAATACGCAAATGCGGTGAATTTGATATGATACTCTGCGGTAAGCAGACTACGGACGGAGATACCGCTCAGGTTGGAGCCGAGGTGGCTGAATATCTCGGTATCCCCAATATTTCAAACGTTCTTTCTGTTGATGAAATAAGCGACGGAAAGGCTACCTTGACGGCTTCGCTTGATAATAAGACCGTTAAAATGAGTATAGAGCTTCCTTGCCTTATTTCTATGGAAAACGATATAAACACGCCTCGGCTTCCTTCTTACAAGGTTAAGCAAAGCATAACCGACGACGTTGCTCGTTTCTTAAGCTTTGCGGATTTTGAGGATCAGAATCCTATGCATTACGGACTTTCGGGCTCTGCAACGCAGGTTGAGAGAATTTTCCCGCCCGAGAAAAATGCCGAAAGACACTCGGTTGAGGGAAATACAGACGAGCAGGCAGAGGCTTTGCTTGAGCTT
The DNA here is from genome assembly GCA_015063445.1 of Oscillospiraceae bacterium. The sequence goes on along the minus strand of SVUD01000051.1, from coordinate 7,757 downwards.
GTAAGTAAGCTCAAGATGATATAAGGAGGTAAGACTATGGGATCTCTTGTAATTGATCAGGGTAAGGTTAACGAGGCTCTCGGTAATAAGCTCGTTAAGGTTTGTCCCTTTGGAGCTATTTCATACAGTGACGGAAAGCTCTCAATATCGTCCGCGTGCAAAATGTGTAAGCTTTGCGTACGCAACGGAGAGGGCGCTGTCACGTTCGTTGAGGATGTTGCTCCGGAAATAGATAAATCGCTTTGGAGAGGTATTTGCGTTTATTCGGACTGCCAGGGCGGAGATATTCACAGAGTAACGTACGAGCTTTGCGGAAAGGCTCGTGAGCTTGCTTCGGTTACCTCTCACCCCGTTTACGTTTTGCTTATCGGTCACAATATAGAAAAATGCGCTGAAAAGCTTCTTTATTACGGTGTAGATAAGGTGTTCGTTTACGATAACGAGGCGTACGAGGGCTTTAGAATAGAGCCCTATGCCGCGGCATTCTGCGATTTCATTGAAAAGGTAAAGCCCTCTTCTATCCTCGTCGGCGCGACCGACCTCGGCAGACAGCTTGCTCCGAGAGTTGCCGCAAGATGCAGAGCGGGGCTTACCGCAGACTGTACCGTTCTTGAAATGAAGGAAAACACCGATCTCGTTCAGATTCGTCCCGCATTCGGCGGAAACATTATGGCGCAGATCGTATCTCCCAATACAAGACCTCAGTTCTGCACAGCTCGTTATAAGGTATTCTCCGAGCCTAAGCCCACGGAAAAGCCCTGCGGCGATATAGTTCCAATGCAGACCGAGGCGGATAAGCTTATTTCAAAAATTAAGGTTCTCGAGACCAAAAGCAAGTCCAAGGACGTTGATATATCCGAGGCTGACGTTATAGTCGCTGTCGGAAGAGGAGCAGCGAGCGAGTCTATGAGAGCCGCCGCGGAGGAGCTTGCGTCGCTTCTCGGCGGTATGGTTGCCTGCACAAGACCTTTGGTTGAGGGAAATATATTCGACGCAAAAAGACAGATAGGACTTTCCGGAAGAACCGTTAAGCCCAAGCTTATAATATGCGTTGGAATTTCGGGTGCGGTTCAGTTTGCCGCAGGTATGAAATCCTCGGATTGCATAGTTGCTATTAACACGGATAAGAACGCTCCTATTTTCGACGTTGCGCACTATTCCGTAGTCGGAGACGCGGCAGAGATCTTACCTAAGCTTATAAACAAGATAAAGGAGGCTCGTCAGTAATGTATAACAAGATTACCGAAAGCGATATTGCGGCTCTTCGCGCTATCGTTGGTGAAAACGAGGTGCTTGTCGGAGACAGCATAAGCCCCGATTATGCTCACGACGAGCTTGGCGGTATAGAAAAAATGCCAGAGGCTCTCGTCCGCGCTTATACGACGGAAGAGATAAGCGAGATCATGAAGCTTGCTTATGAGAGATGCATTCCCGTAACCGTAAGAGGAAGCGGCACGGGACTCGTTGGCTCAGCCGTTGCGGTTGAGGGCGGAATACTTCTCGAAACCACGAAGATGAATAAAATTCTTGAGCTTGATAAAAACAATCTCACCGTTACCGTTCAGCCCGGCGTGCTTCTTATGGAGCTTGCCGCGTTTGCCGAGGAAAACGATTTTCTCTATCCGCCCGATCCGGGTGAAAAGTCGGCTACCATCGGCGGAAACATATCCACCAACGCAGGCGGTATGCGTGCCGTTAAGTACGGTGTTACGAGAGATTACGTAAGAGCGCTTACCGTTGTAATGCCTAACGGTGAAATTCTTGAGCTTGGCGCAAAGGTTGCGAAAAACAGCTCGGGATATAGTCTTAAGGACCTCGTTATCGGCTCTGAGGGAACTCTTTGTATTATAACCGAGGCGGTGCTTAAGCTTGTTCCGTTGCCTAAGGTGTCAGTAAGCCTTCTTGTGCCTTTTTCCGATATGAAGAGCGCCATTGAGGCTGTGCCGAAGATCATCTGCTCAAAGGTGACTCCCACCGCCATTGAATATATGTCGCGTGACACGATTCTTTTCTCCGAGAGCTATCTTGGAAAGAAATTCCCCGATACCAAAAACGATGCTTACATACTCCTTACCTTTGACGGAAATACCGACGCTCAGGTAGAGTCTGATATGAACACGGTTGCTAACCTTTGCCTTGAAATAGGAGCTTTAGATGCTTATATAGTAGATACAGAGGAAAGAAAAAAGGCGGTTTGGTCGGCAAGAGGCGCATTCCTTGAAGCAATCAAGGCATCCACCACCGAAATGGATGAGTGCGACGTTGTCGTTCCCAAGGATATGATAGCCGAATTTATAAAATTCACGCACACTCTTTCCGATGAAATGGGAATGCGTATTCCCAGCTTCGGTCATGCTGGAGACGGAAATCTTCATATATACATTTGCCGTGATGACCTTGATGAAGAAACCTGGAAAGCAAAGCTTTCGGAATGCTTCGACCGTATGTACAAGAAGGCTGAGGAGATTGGCGGACTCGTTTCGGGTGAGCATGGTATAGGCTACGCAAAGAAAGGTTACTTAAGACGTCAGTACGGAGAGACTCCCATAGCGCTTATGCAGGGTATAAAGAGAGTCTTCGACGAGAAGAATATATTAAATCCCGGTAAGGTTTGCTTCTAATGGGGACATATTTTAGGATAACGGGTCCTTCGCTCCCACTCGACGTGGATTTAATGGGGACATATTTTAGTGATAACCGCCCTTCGCTCCCGCTCGGCGTAGGTTTCTACGCCTTCGGGTCGTGAAGAACGCTTCTCATCTAAAATCTGTCTCCCATTACGGCAGAATGTAATGGCAATATTATCGCACTAAAAAAGAGAGATTCCAAAAACACGGCTACAGTATCAGTGTTTTGAATCTCTCTTTTGCTTTTTTGCTTTTTGTTTTGATTAGTTGTTAGCGGTTGAATTTAAAGCCTTTTTTGCGGCGTGCTTTGCCGAGAGGCTGATATATGCATAGTAGAGTCCGTAGATTATCATTACCATACCGAAAATCGCGGCGATAACAGCGAGGGGCATAAGATACGGAGGAACGAAGGGGAAGGTAGTGCCTGTGAGGAAGAACCAGTCATAGTGCCAATCGCAATCAACGCCGAGGTATGAGGGGTTATAAGAAAGATTGCCGAGCGTTGCCCAAACGGCAATAAGAGCGATACCTATAAGCGATTTATAGCAGTTCTTAATGCTTGGAACAAATTGACCGGACGCAAGCGTATTAAGTCCCCAAGAGAAGAGTATGCCGTGATATACAAAGGTTTGAATGATTTTGTAGCAGAAGGGAGATATATCACCTATTGCGCTTCCGGGATAGACAAGGTACATAAGGGGAGCTACAATAGCGAGGAAGGCAACGGGCTCTTTTATTTTTTCAAAATGCTTGTTGAATTCCGTAAATGCTACAACGGGGCAAAGAACCGTACATATATGGAAGGGAAGCTTGTCGATATTCATCTCAAAATCTCCCGACATAAAGGGCTGGATGAAAAAGTCTGCTATGTAGACGGTAACAAGCGAGTAGGCGAGGATTCGAAGCGTTACGGACTTCTTTTCGGGATGCGCTTTAAGGTAGTAAGCAAGTCCTATTGTGAGTCCTATGATGATTGCGAGATAAGCTAAGTGGAAGGGATTTAAAAAAGCGATTTCAAACGGCTCTTCTCTGTTTTTGAAAAGCCAGGTTAAAAAGTTATACATTGTTTTTTCTCCTTAAAAATGTATTTTTGATTTGAAAGCTTTGCCGGTTTTAACTTATATGGATACGTTGGTGTTGCTTTTTGCCTCTCGTCTTTTTTTGAGAATTGAGTACCATCTCTCGTCCTTTGCGAGAGCTATTCGCTCATAAATTGCCGTACAGATAAAGGCGAAGAGAACGCCGGCAAGTCCCATAACGGGAGTTATGAGCCACGGAATATTTGGAAACGGCGCTTCCAAAAGATACATTGAGTTGCACGGGTCGAGACCAAAGATATCATAAATTGTGTTAATTACAGCTCCGTCAATCAAAAACAAAAGAAGTCCCGCGATTATGGAAAACACGTTTTTTACTCGAATTTTAACGATTCCCGACACTAAAAGATAGATACATCCGATAAGCATAGTGGAGTGACTGAGAAGTCCTTTAAGAACGTCATAATCTAAAAGGCTTGGCGTTGAGTCGTAGTTTTCATTAAGCAGAATGCCGATAAATCCGCACACGGTTCCGCCCCAAAATGTAAATTCAGTGAGAATTCTGTAAGCCTCGCATTTCTTGTTTTTAACGAACGCCGAAGCTATGAGAAGCCACATGCATACGTTGCAGGGGTGAATCGGGAAAAGCATTACGCTCGGAACGTCTGCGCTGCCTTCCTTGAGAAAATCTACCCAAAGAGAGCTGTAATGAATTATTACGGTTATAACGGCAAAAAATTTGAGCCCGAGCGCTTTTTTGTCATCGGTCACGAAATATTTATGCATAAGATAAAGCGTTGCGGCGCTTATAACTGCTGATATAACCATATAAAGAATATGACCTAAATCAAACATATATTAAGTCCTCCGTTTATACAAAAGCATTTTATCAAAAAATAATGCAAAAATCAACAAAAAAACGCTCTTTTAAATATTAAGTATTATTAAGTTTGGAATTTAAGTTTAAATGTGCTTAAAATACGCTAAAAAAAGACCGCTCGGGAAAAGCAATCCGAACGGTCTTTTATAGTCAAAGTGAAATAGATGTAAACAATTATTTTAATTATTTATCGATTAATCTTCAATTGCGGCCTTTTTCTTGTTTATCTTGCTGATAATTTCCATATCAAATTTAGGCTTTCTGGTAACGAATTCGAACAGACCGTTGATCTCCTGTTCAACGTCTGTAAGCTGAGTGTAGCAGAAGCCGAACATCTTGGGGTTATCAAGAAGAGCTGTTGTAAGTCCGTCGTATCTTGCGTAGAATTCCTCGTAGCTCTTGGGAGCCTCGCCGTAGCTCCACGCCTTTTTGCTATCGTTTTTCATAGCCGCGCTGAGGTCGATACCTATTCCGCCGTACTCGGAGATGAATACAGGCTCGCCGCGCCAGGTCTGTCTGTCAAGATAAGCTCTCGCGCCGATAAGCTTGTTTTCCTTGTAGAGAGTATCATATCTCTCCTTGAAGGTTTCGGGATTCTGATCGTAGTCGTGAAGATCGAATATATCGGTAATAACGTGATAGTTTCCGCTTGTGTCGATGCAGGGGCGTGTTGAATCAAAGCGTTTTGTTTCCTCGTAAACTATACGCAAGAAATTGTTGTCCTGACGCTTTTTCTGATCGCCGAAGTCCCAGGTTTCGTTAAAGGGACACCAACCTATGATAGCGGGGTGGTTATAGTCACGCTTCACGGAGTTGAGCCAATCGGGAAGGAAGGTTGAAAGGTTATTGATATCGGAGTGATCAAGTCCCCAGTTTCCATACTCTCCCCAAACCATATATCCCTTCTTATCCGCATGATAAAGGAAGAGGGGCTCGAATACCTTTTCGTGAAGTCGTGCTCCGTTAAAGCCTGCGGCAAGAGAGCATTCGATATCCTTAATAAGAGCTTCTTCCGTGGGCGCGGTCCAGATTCCGTCGTGATAAAAACCCTGGTCGAGAACAAGTCTTTGGAATACGCTTCTGCCGTTGAGAAGGAACTTGCCGTCCTTCATTTCGATGTGACGAAGTCCAAAGTAGCTTGAAACCTTATCCTCTCCAAAGGTGAATTTAACATCGTAGAGATTTCCTTCGCCGAGATCCCAAAGATGAGTTTCGGAAAGAGGAATTTCGAGAATTCCTGTCACTGAGAGGTTTTTCTTTTTAGCCTCGCCGACCTTTTTACCCTCAAAGAACACCTCTGCGGTGAGGTCGCCCGAGCCAACGAGCTCGCAGCTTACCGATACGCTTGAGTTAATGGCATCGGGAGTGATCTTAGCGTATTTTATGTAGCTTTCGGGGACAGACTCGTACCATACGGTTTGCCAGATACCGGTAGTTCTTGTGTAGCAACAGCCGATTGAATAAAATTTAGTGCACTGCTTACCAAGTCCCTGTTTTTGCGAACGGGTGTCATCGTAGCAGCAGATCGTGATATCGTTCTCACCGGGAACGAGAAGCTTCGTTATATCATATTCAAATGAAACAAAGCCTCCAACGTGGGGAAGTCCCGCTTCGGTTCCGTTTACGTATACGGTAGTTTTAAAATCGGCAGCGCCTATATGGAAGATTATTCTTCTTCCATTAAGCTCTTCTTCGGTAAAGGTAAGCTTTTTCTTGTACCATACCTGGAGCATAAAGTCCTTTTCGCCAATTCCGGAAAGAGAGCTTTCGGGGCAGAAGGGGACGTTTATCTTAAGGGGAAGAGTTTCCGCCTTTTGAAGATTTCTGTGAAATCCGCTTGCGGATTTATCTATTTCAAACATCCATTCGCCGTTAAGGTTGACGAAGGATTCTCTTTTCCATTGTGGATTTGGATGCTCTGGACGTGGAATAGTGTTAAACATTGCTTTTTTCTCCTTCGAAGATAAAAATAATTTTAATTTTGTGTTGATATTTTTTTGCCGGTATTATATAATATACGTATATTATATCAGTTAAATTTAAGAAATGCAAGATGTATTCGTCTTTTTAAATCATTCTTTTATATAATAACATAAAAAAACAAAAAAAGTATGACATCTTAAGGCGTTGTAAATGACAAAAGGTAACTTTAATTCATATCTTAAGTAATTTAAAGTTCGATATGATATAAAATCCGATAGAGGTAAGTAATAATGACACTTAAAGAAACAAAGGAAAGAATGCTTTCGGGAAAGGTTTATTATCCCTCGGGAGACGATCTTATGGCAGAGCAGAGCGAGGCTTTGGAAAAGCTTTATGATTATAACGCGACTCGTCCGTCGGAAAAAGAGAAGCGCGAGAGCTTATTAAAAGAGATGTTCGCAAAAATAGGCTCAGGCTGTTATATAGAGCCGCCTCTTCACGCAAACTGGGGAGGACGCCATACCTATTTTGGAAATAACGTTTACGCTAATTTTAATCTTACGCTTGTTGACGATGCGAATATATACGTCGGAGACGGTACTATGTTTGCGCCGAACGTTGTCGTTTCAACAGCGGCGCATCCAATTGATCCTACGCTGAGAGCGGGAGCATATCAGTTTAATCTTGACGTACATATAGGAAAAAACGTATGGATAGGCGCGGGCGCTCTTATTATGCCGGGCGTGACAATAGGAGATAACACGGTTATCGGCGCGGGTAGCGTTGTAACGAGAGATATTCCCGCGGGCGTGGTTGCGTTTGGAACGCCGTGCCGTGTCGTGCGTGAAATTGGTGAGCATGATAAAATATATTATCACGGAGACAAAAAAATAGATTACGAAAATCTTTGATTGGAAGGTTACAATGGAATCGATAAGAAGCTTATATAAAATAGGCAGAGGTCCTTCGTCTTCGCATACAATGGGACCGGAGAGAGCTTGTAAAATAGCAAAGGAAAGATATCCCGAGGCGGATAGCTTTACCGTGACTCTTTTTGGTTCGCTCGCCTTGACGGGCATCGGACACGGTACGGATAGAATAGTTAAGGAAACGCTTGCCCCCACACCGTGTGAAATCATTATTGATAAAGAAACGCATACGCCCATTCATCCAAATACTATGGATATAGAGGCTAAACTCGGCAATAAGACGCTTGGGCGCATTCGCGTTTTCAGTATCGGCGGCGGCTCTATTGAGATAGAGGGAGAGGGAAAGGCTAAGTGTGAGCCT
>SVUD01000050.1 GCA_015063445.1 Oscillospiraceae bacterium | reverse complement strand
GGTGACGTATCTCTTGCGGTTGGCGCAATTCATTACTTCGCTCTCGCTATCCATATGGACGAGAACGCAGGCAACGACTACCAGGACGGTCAGGTAAACTTCAGCCTCTCGGTTCTTGCTACACAGCTTGCTTCTGAGAGCGATTCCTTCGGTAACACCTACGACAACAAGGCAGTATATGACGAAGAGGTACAGGAAGAAGCTCAGCCTTGGCATCAGCTTGATGCGGTTCATACCGACACGGTAGTTGATGGCGGCGGATATACCTATGCGGCTGAATATCAAGAGGTGTGTCTTGCGGGTAATGCTGATATTACCATTAAGGGTGTAACCTTCCAGAACGGTCTTACCCTTTACACTAATAATCCCTCCGCCTCGGGAACGATTACTCTTGAAGATTGCGTGATCTACCTTAATGACGGCAACGGAAATCCGGATAACGCTTCACTGAATATGCACTATGCCGATTACGGTCTGTATATTGGCGCTATTTCTCCTGACGTTAGTTACGTATTTAAGAACTGCACGTTTACCGCTTATGACACTCATACATATACTAACGACGATAAAGGCTATAACGTATATATAGGTGGCAATTACAGCGCAGATAGCATCACCTTTGAAGGCTGCACCTTTGAAAAATCCTCCAAGCACGGTATAGGTTGTTCCTTCGGTTACGTTCCGGATGTAAATAACAACGTAGCTACTTATTATAATTTGACGGTTAAGGGCTGCAATTTTGTAGATTGGAATAATGGCGATTATGACGGCGCAGCTATTCGCGGAAATATAGTTGCAGATATTATGAGTAATAATAACAAGAAAATTATCATTCAAGGAAATACGTTCGGCAACAGTAACGAAAGCGGAAAAGCAAACGTTGCTATTGATGGATGGAGCGGTACTTGGAACTGATCAATCGGGTCCAAAAAAGTTTCGGTATCCCATTTACTATAATTCACTATAGTAGGTGAACAAGAAAAAATAAAACACGGGGCAGAACTGCAGTATGAGTTGCAATTTCTACCCCGTGTTTTTTATCGATGAATAATTATTGAAAAGTGTAAAATAATATATCGTAAATATATTGAAAAGTGTTTAAAAATGTTTTGAAAATATATTGAAAAGTGTAAAAACGCGCATTTTAATCAAGCTTGGCGCTATCGACTGTGAGAAGATAAGTAACAAAAAGCCTTAATAAGAATCAGAAAAAGCTTTGCTTTTAGACCTGAAAATTTTAAAACTAAGAATTAAAAAACGACAGAAGAAACAAATCAGTTTGCTTCAATATCCGAAATGCTTTCTCTTCTGTCGTTTTTTAATTTGGAGCTATAAAGCTCACTTTTATTTACATTTATGGGTTTGTTATGCAAACGTTACGGCTTCGATGGGGCAAAGGCGACGATGCGATTGCCTCATTTTTAACTGCAACTTGGGCGAAGTACATCATAACTCATAATTTACCCAAATGGCAATCATAGCTGCAATAGTTTGCCCGTGCGGGTATCGTAGTTTATCTAAGTACGATAGCGTTACCGTTTACCGCGGTCTTAAGACCGGCGAACGCCGCAACCGCAACGGCAAGCTCTGCCGCGTTCTTCTTAGCCTCTGCCTTGTCAGCTATGGTAGCGTCAGCCTCGATTTCGGCAATCCTTTGTGCAAGCTGCTCGTTAAGCTCGGCTACGAAGCTCTCCTTGTCCTCATTGTCGGTGAATTCAACCTTAAGGTTAAGGGGATCGAGCTTAGCCTCGATAACGTTGCCGTTCATATCCAAAACGGTGCCCGTAATCGTATGAGTAAGTATCTTTGAGTCAAGAGCCTGAGTGTAGTACTTCTTTATTTCATCTTCCTTGGGCTCATCATTGCTCTCGGACATATTGATGGTGGTTTCAAGAAGATTTGCGATAGACTCGGTTTCAGCCTTGTATTCGTCCTCGGTAAGTCCGAGTCCTTCGGACTTTCTTGCGTTAGCGATAGTGTCGAAGAGGTTCGAAATAAGGTCCGCAACGCCCTCGGAGCTTTCAGCGCCGACGCCGAGCTTTTCAACGAATTCGGGGTTACCCATAAGGTGCTTGGTAGCCTCTGCGGTTTCGGGACTCATTCCCTTGAGCGTTTCGGTAAGGCTTTCAACGAGAGCCTTGGGGTCCTCGGAGTCGGAAATGCTCGTCATGGTATCTACCATACCCGCGATATTGTCCATAGCGTCCTTGTAGCCGCCCTCACCGTTACCGCTGTTGTTATTGCTTATCATAGAGTTAACGGCGTTTGTAACCGCAACAACGTTGCCCGAGAATACCTCGGTTGCCTTTTCGGACTGGAACATAACCACAACGAGCTTGTCAACGGTTTCCTTGCCGATGATTTCCGTGCCCGCGAGGTTATCGAGAAGCTCGCCCGCCGTGCTGAGAATAGCGGTTACGTTTGATTCCTCTCCGCCAACCTTATCGGAGAGCTTTGCTATCGCGCCAAGAGCGGTCGCGATGCTTTTAGCTTCCTTTTTGGGATCGGCTATCGAGGTGACGTGGGTTATCTTAACGTCCTTTTTGGTAAGGAGAAGCGAATGCTCCTCGAAGGATTCAAGAGTCGTGAGGTCAACGGTTTTTTTGCCGTCATCGGCGTCCTTGGAGTTGATCTTTACGTTTTTGAGAGCGTCGTTTACGGACGAGGTCGCTTTCTTAAGAGTTGCGGTTACCTCGGCAACGCCCTCGTCGGTAATGTCTATACCGTAAGCGTTGAAGGTCTTGCGTACAGCCTTTTTAATCTCCTCGTCACTCGTGAGCGCTGAGGTCTCGCCGCCCTCGACCGCGGTGGACGTGGGGGTTACGATGCTGCCGTCTATACGGTTTCTTATAGAGGAGAGGTCGTCCTGAAGATTTCCGTAGGGCTTCGAAAGGTCGTCCGCGATTCCGAGAGTTTCGTAGAGCATATCGATTCCTATTTCAACAAAGGTCGAAACAAGAGAGCTGAGACGGTCGTTTTCGAAGAACGCCGCGAGAAGCTCTTCAACGAGAGCGTCCTCGGAAAGAAGCTTTGCGGGATCCTTCGAAACGGTGTTTATCGCATCGTGGTCGATAAGAATAATTGCGAAGCTTCCGATAGTTCTTATATCCTTTTTAATGCTGTCGGGAGTGCAGCCCTTGAATGCGTTAACAAGCTCGGGAAGAAGCTTTTCACCGATGCCCGCCTTCTCGGCTTCGTTCTGCTCGCCCTTTGCGAGAGGGGATTCAACGCCCATAAAGGACTCGCCCCTGTCAAATGCTTCTGCCGCCTGATTAACAACGTCGGAGAGAACGATGGGAATTATAGAGGATTTATCAAAGGCGTTGAGAATATCGTCAACGGAGCTTTTCTTGGCTTCCTTTTCAGCCTTGTCATTCATAAGAGTTATAGAGGAGCTTCCGATGGTGGAAACAAGCTCTGCCTCGTTTGCAAGCTTGATTTTTTCGCCGGCTACCTTATAGGTGGTAAGACCGTTGAATATGAGCTTGCCGCCGATGGCGTTGCAAACCTTAACCGAGGCGTTAGAGGTGATGCCCTTGACCATATCGTATATTTCAAGTGCCTCCTCGTTTTCCTCCATACCCTCAATAGACGAGATATCTATTGCCGAGAGGGAATCGTCAACGAGCCCTATCATTCCCGTGAAGGGAGCGAAGAGGACCGCAACGCCGAATATACAGCCGAACACACCGATAAGTATGCTTGCGAGCTGAGGTCTTTCCGAGTAGCGAGCGCCCTTTTTCGAGCCTCTGCTTTTCTTAGGCTTTTCTTCTGCGATAACCACCGAGCTATCAGCCGTATCACCGTCGCCCGTGAACTCGTCTGCCGTGTATTCGGGAGCCGAGTCCTTCTCACGACGTGACGTCAGAGAGATAAGCAATTCGCTGAGCGCGGGAACGAAGAATTTGAGTACGAATTTGATTATAAGGCGAACGAAGAAGAAGATAAACAAGCCTAATACCATAGCGCCGAGAGCTTTGACTATTTCGGTCGCGGAGCTGAGACTCGCGATAACGTCGCCGTTACCCAAAATTAAGTTAATTATAAGCCTTGCCACGAGCTTGGTTACGGGAATTGCGATTATCACCGCAATTACGTTGATAAGAAGCTTGGTGAGGGTATACTGCCAAACGAACTTTTTGCCCTTACGGTAGCCGACGAGAGCTGCAAGGGCGAGTATTACGAAGAATACTGCCGATAAAATAAGACCGATGTTCATAATTGCCTCCAAAGAATATTTATTGATATGAAACAGATTATACCACTAAAGAGAAGTCTTGTCAACCTTGAAAATATTTTATTTATTTTAACGCGGCTAAACGGTGGTTTTCGAGAGCTTTCTGAGCTTAAGGGGGGTGTAGCCCATATGCTTTTTAAACTCTCTGTGGAAGTACGATTCGTTTTCGTAGCCCACGCTTTCGATAATGTTTCCTATCGAGAGGTCGGTTTTTATAACCAGCTCCGCGGCTCTGCGTATTCTCTCCTCAAGTAAAAGCTCCTTGAAGCCCTTGCCGAATATCTCGTTGATTATTTTCGAGAGATAGGGCGGCGTGAGAAACATCTTTTTCGAAAGCTCCGAGAGGGAAGCGCTTCTGAAATTTCCCTGTATGTAGCCGAGTATCTCACGGCGGCGCATTCCGTTTTTATCGGGCGTGCGCGAAGCGAGCTTCAAAAGCTTCTTGCTCTTTCTTGAGAGATAGTCGAAAAGAAGAGCCGTGGTGTATCTTAAAATCTTGTCGTCCGCCGTATATTCGGTAAGCTCGAAGAGAAGATTTTCCACAATATTTTCTATCTGCTTGTTTCCTATGGAAGAAAAGGCGAGATATATTCCCGAGCCCGACGGCATGGAATTCTGGCGCGCAAGCTCCGAAAATACGGTGTCCGAAAGCTCCGGCATCAGCGATTCGATAAAGTTGTCGGATATTATAACGTTAACTCCGATATCGTCCGTTCCCGCTCTTTTAATGGAATGGGAAACGTGCTTGTTAAGCACGAGTATATCTCCCTTTTCAAGAGTTACCGCTTCGTCCGCTATCACGTGAGTGATGCTTCCCGACAGCACTATCATCATCTCAAGGTAGTTATGCTTGTGAATGGGAAAGTCGATATATTGAGTATGAGTTCTTACGGCGATGCTCCGTCCGCCCGAAAGAACCCTGTCCGCGTCAACGACGAAATCCGAGTCCTGCGAATAAATATTGCGGTCCAAATCGCGCCCCGAGAGAATAGCCTCCTCCTCACGCGATACCGCGGCAAGCTTATTTAAAAGAAAATCTTCCATAATATCCGTTCTCCTTTTAGAGTTCAATGCTAATTTTAACACAATTTTACATAAAAATCAATAAAGATTTTAAACAAAGACAGTTTTTTTAATAATTTTCGCTCTTGCATAGCCCTTTTTCATATGGTAAAATAATAAGTACAAAGAATCAGACTCGCGCAAACGGAGGAAAATATGAAGTATTATCTTGCTATCGATATAGGCGCTTCAAGCGGCAGACATATCGTCGGATACGAGGAGAACGGAAAAATAGCTACGGATGAGGTTTACCGCTTCCCGAACGGCATGGAAACGGTTAACGGCCATCTCGTGTGGAATATAGAAAAGCTTTTTGAATCCGTGCTTTCGGGAATCGCCGCGGCGTTTAAAAAATACCCCGAGATAGAAAGCCTTTCAATAGACACCTGGGGCGTTGATTACGTGCTTATGAGCGATAACGACGAGATTATGCCCGTATACGCTTACCGTGACTCAAGAACCGAGGCGGTAATAGATGAGGTGCATTCGCTTATCCCATTTAAAACCCTTTACGAGCATACGGGAATACAGTTCCAGCGCTTCAATACTCTTTACCAGCTCTACGTTGATAAGCTTTCCGGCAGACTTGACACGGCGACGGACTTCCTTATGATTCCCGAGTATCTTATGTATAAGCTTACGGGCAACAAGGTCAAGGAATTCACCAACGCTACGACCACGGGTATGATTAACGCTTACACTCTCCGCTTTGACAGAAAGATATGGTCCTCTCTCGGACTTCCCATTTCGCTTGACAGTAATCTTGCGGCGCCGGGAACATCGGTAGGACGCCTTAAGCCCGATATCGCAAAGCGTGTCGGCGGTGATACCGAGGTCGTTCTGTGCGCCACGCACGACACTGCTTCAGCCGTTGAGGCGATAGATATGGAAGCAAACGCGCCTTACATTTCATCGGGAACGTGGTCCTTGCTCGGCGTAAAGACGCCGACGGCTCTTACTGATGACTGGAGCTGTGAATCCAACTACTCAAACGAGGGCGGAGTGGGCTATAACAGATATCAGAAGAACATCACGGGTATGTGGATAGTTCAGTGCTTACGCAAGGAGCTTTGCCCCGAGATAAGCTACGACGATATAGTGAAGCTTGCCGAGGACAGCAGCTTCCTTGAGATATTCGACGTAAACGACGATGCGTTTGTCGCTCCGAAAAGCATGAGGGCGGCTATCGATACCTATATGAAGGAAAACAACAAGGATCTTCCGCGTACTCTCGGCGACTATTTCAAGTGCGCTTATATAAGCCTTGCCAATTGCTACGGCGTAGCAATTTCTGAGATGGAACATAACACGGGTACGGTGTATAGCGATATATACGTCGTTGGCGGCGGCGCAAAGAACGAATACCTCAATAAGATGACCGAAAGATACACGGGCAAGCGTGTTATCGCGCTTCCTATCGAGGCAACGGCTATCGGAAACCTCAAAATACAGATGAAAAGATAATTTTTCGCAAGGAAAGATAAAACGGTTAATAAACAAGAGATAAATATAACGAGAAAGGCAGAAAAATGAACGCTTACGAATTTGCAAAGGAAAAATACAAGGCGCTCGGCATTGACGTCGAGGCGGCTATGGAGAAGCTTAAGAGCGTACCCGTGGCAATTCATTGCTGGCAGGGAGACGACGTTATAGGCTTTGACTCAAAGGAATCGCTTTCGGGCGGTATACAGACTACGGGTAACTATCCCGGTAAGGCAACAACTCCCGACGAGCTTATGGCGGATATGGATGCGGCGTTCGCTCTTATCCCCGGCAAAAAGAAGCTCAATCTTCACGCAAGCTACGCTATCTTCGAGAACGGCGAGTACGCAAACAGAGATAAGCTCTTGCCGAAGCACTTCGAGAAATGGGTAAAATTCGCAAAGGAAAGAGGAATGGGCATTGATTTCAACCCCACCTTCTTCGCTCATCCTAACGTAAAGGACAATCTCACTCTCTCATCTCCCGATGAAGAAACACGCAGGTTCTGGGTGGAACACGGCAAGGCGTGTTTAAAAATAGCGGAATATTTCGCTAACGAAACGGGCGAGAGCTGCGTTATAAACTTCTGGATTCCCGACGGCTACAAGGAGATTCCTCAGGACAGACTCGGCCCGAGAGCAAGATTTAAGAAATCCCTCGACGAGATCCTCGCCGCTCCCTACGACAAGTCGAAGGTGTTCGTAACGCTTGAGTCAAAGGTATTCGGTATCGGTCTTGAGTCTTATACGGTAGGCTCGGCTGAATTCTGCCTCTCCTATTCAACGAAGGCGGGCATAACTCCTCTTATGGATAACGGCCATTATCATCCCACCGAGGTCGTTTCCGATAAGATATCCTCGCTCCTTCTCTTCAACGAGAAGATCGCTCTGCACGTAACACGCGCTGTACGTTGGGACTCGGATCACGTTGTAATCTTCGATGACGAAACAAAGGAGATAGCAAAGGAGATCGTGAGAAACGACGCTCTTGACAGAGTCTTTATCGCTCTTGACTACTTCGACGCCTCGGTAAACAGAATTGCCGCTTGGGTAGTCGGCGCGAGAAATATGCAGAAGGCTCTTCTTTCCGCTCTTCTTCAGCCCTCGGAGCTTCTTAAGAAGTATCAAGACGAGGCAAATTACACGAAGATGCTCGCCGTTTCCGAGGAGATGAAAACTATGCCCTTCGGCGAGATATTCGACGAATACTGCAAGAAATGCTCCGCTCCCGTTGGTATGGAATGGATAGATACGGTAGATAAATACGAGCGTGAAATTCTCTCGAAAAGAAAATAATTGTTTACATAAAGAGGAAGAAAAAATGAAAAATATAGTTGAAGCGCCTTTTATGGTTGAGGCGATAAGAACGCTTACAAATCTTTATAGACTCGGCTGGGACGAGCGTAACGGCGGAAACCTTTCCTATATGCTTCGTGACGAGGACCTTTGTGGTTATCTTGATACGGATAAGGTTATCCGCACTATCCCGATGTCCTTTGACGCATCCGAAATAAAGGGAAAGATATTCCTTGTTACAGGCACGGGCAAGTATTTCAAGAACGTTCAGTACGACCCCGAGAACAACCTCGGTATCGTTCGCATAGCTGAGGACGGTGTGAGCTGCGAGCTTCTCTGGGGCTACCGTGACGGCGGAAAATTCACAAGCGAGCTTCCCGCTCACCTTATGAGCCATATGGCAAGACTTAAAAAGGACCCCGAAAACAGAGTCGTAATGCACACGCACCCCACCAATACCATCGCTATGTCGCTTATCCTCGGTCCCGACGAGAGAGAGTTTACAAGAGCGCTCTGGAAGATGCAGACCGAGTCTATCGTCGTTTTCCCCGAGGGCGTTGGCGTTCTCCCCTGGCTCGTTTGCGGAACTAACGATATCGGCGTCGCAACCGCCGAGAAGATGAACGAAACCCGTCTTTGCGTTTGGACGGCGCACGGAATTTACGGCGCGGGCCGTGACCTCGACGAAGCCTTCGGACTTATCGAAACCGTTGAAAAGGCTGCTCAGCTCTATATGCTCACCGAGGGCTTTGAGAGAAAGAACGAGATCAAGGACGACGAGCTTAAGGCTCTCGCTAAGGTATTCGGACTTAACTACAAGACCGAGTATCTCGATTAATTGAGCGCACGGCTTTTATTACCGCTCGCGTTTTCGTTGATTAAACCGCCGAGGTTAAATCGGTAAGATCAAATCAAACGAAAAGCATTTGCTTAACAACATAAATTTTTAATGACAATTCAAAACGAGGCTTTCGCAAGGAAAACAAACCAAGGTCAGACCCTTTGGTTAAGTTCCGAAGCGGAAGCCCCGTTTTTTCTTCGTCAAAATCCACAAAACTCTTTGTGCAAAACGCTGAAAATAAATTTTTTTCGATTTTTTTGTAACGTTTTGACAACTTTTAGGGTATTTATATATGAAGGAATTGGACATTTGTGCTAAAAAAGTTTGTGCAATCTAACAAAAAATGTGAACAATAATAAAATTTTGTTAATATCCTATTTTCACAAGTTTTCGTGTATGCTATACTTATTTCGAGGAGTATGTTAAAAAATGTTTTTAACGTACTTCGGTAGGTAACAAGCGGTATTCAAATAAGACTGTTGTTTTTTGAATTCGTTTGCATAACGACAAAAATAAATCAAGAAAAGGAGATCGACATGAAAAACAAAATCAGAAAAGCATTATCGTTTTTATCTCGCAACAAGTTCGCTACGAAAGCATTATCGCTGACGCTTTCCATTGTACTGCTGTTTTACGTGATACCAACGGTGGTATACGGTGAAATTGCGGATGCGTTTTCTTCGAAAGAACGAGCCGAAGAGTCGGTCTCTTCCGCCGATGCGGTAGCAAACAGCGCCGTGAATAGCGGCGGCGCGGGACACGAGGTAGACTATCCGCTTTACGAGGTGATGGAGCTTCGTGAAGAAAAAGCTAAGCACTTCCGCTTGAGTGACGGAAGCTACGTTGCGGCTCAGTACGGTTCTGCGGTTCATTACCTTGATGAATCGGGCGCTTGGCAGGATATAGACAACACGCTTCACTATGACGGCTCCGAAAATCTTTTGACAAAGGACTCGAGAATTAAATTCTCGAAGAAGATTAACGGCAGCGGAAAGGTGCTGTCGCTTAAAAACGGAAATTACGGCATAGAGATAAGCGTTATCGACGGAATTAAGGATAGCGTTGGAGAGGTAACAAGCTTTACAGATTCCGAAGAGGCTACCGAGCTTCAAAAAATGCTTTATCTCGAAAAGCTTTCGTCTAAGGTGAAGTATTCCGAGATATTCTCCGGCGCGGATATGGAATTTCTTGCTCATTCGCAAAGCGTAGAGAAGAAAATTATTGTAAATGAAAGCAAAGAAAGCTACATATATTCATTCGAGCTTAAGCTTAACGGACTTAATGCGGCTCTTACGGATAGAGGAGACGTGGTATTCACGGATGGCGAAACCGATGAAATCGTGTATATCCTTCCCGCTCCCGCAGCAATCGACGCATACGGAAGCTACGCTCCGAGCGGAGCTTCAAATTATTCGCTTTCATCCAATGGAAAAAAGTATACCTTAAGCGTAAGCGTCGCTGCGGATTGGATGAACGCAAACTCGAGAGCTTTTCCCGTAGAAATAGCGCCCGAGTACATAGCTTTAAACGGTGAAAATTCCGAAATCTATGAAATAGGCAGAGTTGAATCGAACGGCGTTAATATTACGTACGTTAAAATAAATTCTCTGCCCGAAATACCCGAGTCTGCATATCTTTCGGACGTTTATCTCACCTTATCCGATGACGAGCCGAATACAGCATACGGAATTTATGAGGTAACGAGTGATTGGAGCGCCG